>JANOBX010000158.1:0-1813 GCA_031411875.1 Burkholderiales bacterium
AGCGTGCCGATCAGGCGTTCGTTGTCGCGCTGGTGCAGGCCGATGCTGGGCTCGTCCAGCACGTACATCACGCCACTGAGGCCGCTGCCGATCTGGCTGGCCAGGCGGATGCGCTGCGCCTCGCCGCCGCTCAGCGTGTCGGCGCCGCGATCCAGGCTGAGGTAGTTCAGGCCCACGTCGTTGAGGAAACGCAGCCGGCTGCGGATCTCGCGCACGATCTTGTCGGCGATCTCGCCCTTGGCGCCCACGAGCTTGAGGCTTTCGAAGTAGTCCAGCGCGTGCGCCAGCGTGGCGTGCTCGACCTCGTAGATCGGCTTGCCCTTGACGCCGGTGGCCACCGGCTCGACGCCGTCCTGCGGCACATCGGCGTGCTGCATGAAGACATGCCGCGCCTCGCGCCGCAGCCGCGAGCCTTCGCACTGCACGCAGGGCTTGGCGGCCTGGTAGCGGGCCAGTTCGTCGCGCACGGCCACCGAGTCGGTTTCCTTGAAGCGGCGCTCGAAGCTCGGGATGATCCCTTCGAAGGGGTGGCTGCGCTTGACCTGCCGAGGCTTGCCCTTGCCGCCGCGGCCTTCGGCCTCGTAGGTGAACTCGATCTCGACCTCGCCCGATCCGAACAGCAGCACCTGCTGCGCCTGGGGCGTCAACTGCTCCCAGGGCGTCTCGATGTCGAAGGCGTGATGTTTGGCCACGCTCTCCAGCAGCGTGTGCGTGTAGCTGTTGCGGCGGTCCCAGCCCTTGATGGCGCCGGCGGCCAGGCTCAAGCTCGGAAAGCCGACCACCCGCTCGGGGTCGAACACGGTGACCATGCCCAGCCCGTCGCAGGCCGGGCAGGCGCCCACGGGGCTGTTGAAGCTGAAGAGCCGCGGCTCCAGCTCGGGCAAGGAATAGCTGCAGACGGGGCAGCCGAACTTGCTGCTGAACAGGTGTTCACGGCCGGTGTCCATCTCCAGCGCGATGGCACGACCCTCGGCGATGCGCAGGCTGGCCTCGAAGCTCTCGGCCAGGCGCTGGCGCAGGCCGGCCACCGGGCTCTGCACGAGCCCGGGCAAGGCGCCCTGCGGCACCAGCGGCATCGGTGCCGCGTCGGTCGAATCGGGCGCGGTGCGGGTCTTCAGGCGGTCGATGACGACGTCGATGTCGTGCTTCTCGTTCTTCTTCAGCGCGGGCAGCGCCTCGGCCTCCACCACCGCGCCGGGCTTGCCGTCACCGCCCACGCGAAAGCGCACGTAGCCGCGGGCCTGCATGTCCTCGAAGAGCTCGGTGAACTCGCCCTTGCGGTCGCGCACCACGGGCGCCAGGATCATCAGCCGCGTGTCGTCGGGCAGCGCCATCACCGCGTCGACCATCTGGCTCACGCTCTGCGCCTGCAGCGGCAGGTCGTGATCGGGGCAGTACGGCGTGCCGGCGCGGGCGTACAGCAGGCGCAGGTAGTCGTGGATCTCGGTGATGGTGCCGACGGTGCTGCGCGGGTTGTGGCTGGTGGCCTTCTGCTCGATGGAAATGGCCGGGCTCAGGCCCTCGATGACGTCGACATCGGGCTTGTCCATCAACTGCAGGAACTGCCGCGCGTAGGCGCTCAGGCTCTCGACGTAACGGCGCTGGCCCTCGGCGTATAGCGTGTCGAAGGCCAGGCTGCTCTTGCCGCTGCCCGACAAGCCCGTGATCACGACCAGGGCGTGCTTCGGGATGTCGAGATCGATGTTCTTGAGGTTGTGCGTGCGGGCACCCCGGATGCGCAGCATGGGCTTTTCTGGCGGGGTGTAGGCAGGCATCGGTTGCGCGCAGGCAAACCGGAGATCATATCGGCGCA
>JANOBX010000159.1:0-2851 GCA_031411875.1 Burkholderiales bacterium
CCAGGCCGGCGACCCGCGACGGATGGGTGCAGCGCGCGCACTGGCAGGGCTGCGGGCCGACGGTTCAGAGTTTCCGATCGAGGCCACGGTGTCGCGATTTGGCAGTGGGCGAGATCTGCGCATGATCGTGGCGCTGCGCGACGTGAGCGCCCTGCGCGAGGCCGAGCAAGCCACGGCGGCACGCCAGCAGGCCGAGGCGGCGAATCAGGGCAAGACCGCGTTTCTCTCGTTCATGAGCCACGAATTGCGCACGCCTCTGAATGCCATCCTGGGTTTCGCCCAGGTGATGCTCGACGAGCAGGCGCCGCCGCCGAACAAGCGCGAGTGCGAGCGGCTGGGGCACATCCGGGCCGCGGGCAAGCACCTGCATGTGTTGATCAGCGATCTGCTCGACCTGGGCCGCATCGAGGCGGGAAAGCTTCGCGTGGAGTGCCAGCCGCTGGCGATGGAGGACGTGCTCGACGACGTCTTCCTGGTACTTGACGCGATGGCTCAAACGGCCGGCCTGAGATTCAGCAAGCCGGTGGATCTGGCCCGGCTGCCGCTGGTCATGGCAGACCCCACGCGGCTGCGACAGATACTACTGAATCTGCTGTCGAACGCGATCAAGTACAACCGGTCGAACGGAAACGTGACGGTCTCCGCCAGCGTCTCCGATGAGGCGGTGTCGATCTGCGTCGAGGATTCGGGCATCGGCATGAGCCGCGAGCAGGTCGAGCAGCTCTTTGTGCCCTACAACCGGCTCGGGCGGGAAAACAGCCGCGTCGAAGGCGTTGGCATAGGGCTGGTGGTGACGAACAACTTGGCCTCGCTGATGGACATGAAGCTGCGGATCGAATCCGAGCTTGGCAAGGGCACCCGCGCGACGCTGTCGATTCCCCGCGCCGAAGCAGGTGCCGCCACAGCGTGGGTTGCCGAGGCGCAGCCAGAGGTGCTGGCAGCCAGCGACCTCAAGGGCGTAGTGCTTTCTGTGGAGGACAACCCGGTCAATCAGCTGCTGCTTGAAGCGACCCTCGCCCGTTGGCCCGAAGTTGAGTTGTTACAGGCCCAGGACGGTCAATCTGGACTTCGACAGGTCCGCGCGCGGCGGCCCGATCTCGTCCTGCTCGACATGAACCTGCCCGACATGGATGGCTTCCAGTTCATGCGCGAGATGGCAGACGATCTCCAGATCGCCGGCATACCCATCTTCGTGCTCTCGGCCCTGGCAGAGATCGAGGACGTCGAGCGGGCGTTGGCGCATGGTGCCCTCGACTATCTGACCAAGCCGATCGACCTGCGTTTGTTCACCGAGAAACTGACGGCCGTTCTCGGCAAGAAAGAGAGCGCCCCATGAACGATCACGAAAATCTGCATACGCTGGCCTACGTCAGTTCGGCGCGCGGCGTGATGACGGAAGCTGGGCTTCAGCATCTTCTGCGGAACGCGCGGGCCAACAACGAGAGAGAAGGCGTGACTGGCCTCCTTCTGCATGCCGACGGCAACTTCATGCAGTACATCGAAGGTCCGCCAGATGCGCTGCAGCGGGTCTACGCGATCATCCAGGCCGATCGCAAGCACACCGGCCTGATGGAGATCTTCTCTGCAGAGGCCAGCACGCGCGCGTTCTCGGGTTGGACGATGGCCTATTTGCCAGCCCACAAAACCGAGATCCTGCGCCTCTCCAGCGCGAACTGGGCGACCCAGGATTCCGCCGGTTCAAGACCGGCGCGCAGCCGCGGGTTGAGCCTCCTAATGGACTTCTGGGACCTGCATGAGCGAAGGATCGGCTGAATGTCGCAACTACTGCGCCAGGCGAGATCGGAGATTTCGACCGCAAGAGTCCCGAGGTGCGCCTACACGCGCACAGTAGAACGCGTCAGTCTTCGGCGGACAGCAGCGTCAGCTTGCTTCAAGGTTGAGGATCTGCATCGGGTGGGCGGCGCCAGTTCGTGACCTACAACGCAGTCGTTCGGCGCCGACATCGCCGACGCTGTCAGTCGGCCTACGCGAACGACAGCTGTTGTTTAGCCGGCGGCGTCGCTGAAGGTCAAGTTCAGACTGATTGCGGCTGTTCGCGCCAGAACCGGCGAACGGGAGAATTGGCCACCCAGGGAACAGCCAGTGCTGGCGCGTGATGGTCCCCACCCCGGCTGGCGAAGCCGGTGGCATGATCGCAGCTGTGTACGACACCGCTCAGAACAAGGCCTGAAATGTGCCGTGCACGCCATCAACGTCGAGCTGTTCTGCTCGAACTCGCCCTGGGCGCTGTCGCGCCCGGTCTCGCATTCGCAGCACGCCCGAGCCTGTCTTTGAGCACAGGCACCTCGCCGCCGCTGGCGTCGTCACCCGCGCGCGTCGGGTTCGTCGATGCGCTGGCACGCGAGTTCTTCGGCCGCGTCGGCATCGATGTGACACTGACCGCACTGCCGTTCGAGCGCTCGCTCATCAACGCCAATGCGGGCCTCGAGGACGGTGACCCCTTCCGCGCCCCCGGCTTCGAGGCCGAGTACCCGAACCTGGTTCAGGTCCCGGAGCGGATCATGGATCTCGACTTCGTCGCCTTTGCACTGCGCGCCGATGTGCTGGTTCGCGACTGGAGCGACCTGGCCCGGTACAGCGTGGCCTACGTCACCGGCTGGAAGATCTTCGAGCGCAATGTGAAGGCCGCAGAAGTCACGAAGGTGCGCGGGCTCGATCGACTGTTCCCGCTCCTGGCCGCCGGCCGTGTCGATGTGGTCCTGGTCGATCGCTGGCAGGGGTTATGGCTGGCGCGCGAGGCAGGGCTGGCGGCAAAGGCGCTCGAGCCGCCACTGGCGCGGGTGCCGATGTTCACCTACCTGAACCGTCGCCACGCATCCCTGGTCAAACC
>JANOBX010000160.1:0-5228 GCA_031411875.1 Burkholderiales bacterium
CCGCCGCAGCAGCGGGCAGGCGCCGGGGCAGTACCGCAAGCGGGGCGGCGTGGGTTGAGGGGTCAGGGAGGTGACTGCGGCCGCTTGGTGAAGCAGGACAGGCGGGCGGTGTCGAGCTGGTGGCGCGAGTCGCTGGTGGCCGAGCGGCTCCAACTGCAGTTCTAGGCCCGGAAGAGACATTCGCTGGACTGATCTGATCGCCGCGAAGCCGACGGTCTAACCCGCCGACTCGCACCCGCTGCATGCCCCTCAGCGGTGGCACTCGCCGACGGGTACGCCTGATGGCCGTTGAGATACGACACGTTGGCTCGGCCGCCAATTGAACATTCACCGTCACTGCCTACTCCTAGACTACGCGTAAAGGCGCGCCATCGAGGCAATGGCCCGTCCCGTGCCTTGCCATGGTGAAGGCCCTTGTCAGCTGAACAACATCAACTCGAAGTCGGGATCGCTGCCCTGCAGGCCCAGCGCGCCGCCCTTGGCGATGCGGTGGTCGATGCCGCCCTGGCCGGCCTGCAGGCGCGGCTGGCCGCACTGTGCCCCACGGCTGTGGTCGCAGCCGCTCCGGCACCGGCGCTGAGACAGGTCACCATCCTGTTCCTCGACGTGGTGGGCTCCACCACGCTCAGCCAGCAGCTCGATCCCGAAGAGACGAGCGCTGTGATGGACGGCATCTTGAGGCGCAGCACCGCCATCGTGCAGGCCCACGGCGGCCGCGTGCTGCAGTACGCCGGCGACAGTGTTTTGGCTGCGTTCGGCGCCGACGAGGCGGCCGAGGACGACACCGAACGCGCCGTGCACTGCGGTCTGGCGCTGCTGGCGCTGGCCAAGGCGGTGGCCGCCGACGTGCTGCGCGCCCATGGCTTCGCGGGCCTGGACGTGCGCGTCGGCATCCACACCGGCAGCGTGCTGCTCGGTGGCGGGGGCGGCGGCGCCGGGGACGAGCACGCCATGCGTGGATTGGCCGTCAACGTCGCCGCCCGCATGGAGCAGACCGCCCCCGCCGGCGCCCTGCGCATCAGCCAGGACAGCCTGGCCCTGGTGCGCGGCCTGTTCGAGGTGTCCGAGCCGCAGGCGCTGCGGGTCAAGGGAGTGGACGCGCCCGTCGTCAGCGTCCTCGTGCACCGCGCCCGGCCCCGTGCGTTCCGCATCGCGGCGCGCGGCATCGAGGGTGTGACGACCCCGATGGTCGGCCGCGACGCGGAGATCGCCGCGTTGCAGGGCGCCTTCGAGCGCCTTTTCGCGGAGCGCCGGATGCTGGCCGTCACCGTGGTGGCCGAAGCCGGCATCGGCAAGAGTCGCTTGCTCGACGAGTTCCAGGCCTGGGCCGCAAACCGGCCAGAGCGTGCAAGCGCGTTTCGCGCACGCGCGACGCCGCAGACCCAGGGGCAGCCTTTTGGCCTGCTGCGCGAGGTCGTGGGCGGTTGGCTGCGCTTCAGCGACGACGACACGCTCGACGATGCCAAGGCCAAGATGCAGCAGGGCCTGATGCCGCTCTTCGCAGACGAACCGGCGTTCGCCGAAGGGCACGCCCATCTGCTGGGCCACTTGATCGGGCTGGCGTGGAACGACAGCCCCCACGTGCGCGGAATCCTCGACGACCCGCGGCAGATCCGCAGCCGCGCGCTGCATGCCGCAGCCCAGCTGTTCCGCCGGGTCAGTGCCGGCGAGGGTGCTCCTGTGGTGGTGCTCGAGGATTTGCACTGGGCCGACGACGAGAGCCTGGACTTCTTCGACACCCTCTTCGACGTCGCCCACGATGTCCCGCTGCTGATGCTGGCCTTCACGCGGCCGACACTGTTCGAGCGGCGCAGCCACTGGCAGCCCACCCAGGGGCGCCACCAGCGCCTCGATCTGCATCCGCTGGACACGCAGGCCAGTCGCGCGCTCGCGGGCGAACTGCTCAAGGAGCTGCCCGAGGTGCCGGCCGCCTTGCAGGAACTCGTCACCGGGCGGGCCGAGGGCAACCCTTTCTACATGGAAGAACTGGTGCGGATGCTGATCGACCAGGGCGCCATCGACACGTCGGGGGCCTACTGGCGGCTGCATGCCGAACGGCTACTGGCCACCAGAGTGCCGTCCACCCTCACCGGCGTGCTGCAAGCGCGGCTGGACGGCCTGCCGGCCGCAGAGCGGGCCACGCTGCAGGAGGCCAGCGTCATCGGGCCCGTCTTCTGGGACCAGGCGTTGCTGGCGCTGGATGAAGAGGCCGGCGCCATGCTGCCGCGCCTGGTGCAGCGGCAGCTGGCGCGGCCCCGCCAGGACAGCGCGGCTGCCGGCCTGCGTGAGTACGCCTTTCAGCACGCGATCCTGCACCAGGTTACCTACGCCACGGTGTTGCGGCGCCAGCGCCAGGTGCTGCACCACAAGCTGGCTAACTGGCTGGCCGCGCAGAGCCAGGGCAACAGCGCCCGCGCGGGCGACTTCCTGGGGTTGACGGCGCAGCACTACGAAGAGGCACGTGACGACGCGAATGCCGCCGAGTTCCGCGTCCGGGCCGCCGAGCATGCAGCCGACCGGCTGGCGCATGCAGCTGCGCTCGAGCATGTGCGGCGGGCGCTCGCGCTGCTCGACAAGGCAGCCGACAGCCCGCGCCAGGCCCGCCTGCGCTGGCGGCTGCTGCGCCTGCGCGAGCAGACGCGCGAGATCCAGGGGCAGCGCGAGCAGCAGGCCGAGGACCTGGCCGCGATGGACCGCGCCGCCGACGCACTGGGCGACGTCGCCCTGCAGGCCCACGCTGCCTACCGGCGGGCCTACCGCGCCTTCCGCATGGCGGACTGGAACGTCTGCCTGCAGGCTGCGCAGCGCGCCGTCGAGCTGGCCGACGCGGCGCTAGCCGGCCTGGCAGCCCAGCCCGCGGACACGGAGACCGCCGGCCGCACCGGCATCGAACTGCAGGACCTGCGGCTGCCCAGCCTGCGGCTGCAGGCCGTGGCCATGATGAACCAGGGCCGCTGGAACCCGGCCATGGCCTTGCTGCAGCAGACACTCGGCCAGGCGCAGGCGCTCGGGCTGGCCAAGCCGCAGGCCCAGTGCCTGAATAGCTTGGCCATTCTGGCGTCGCGTCAGAACGATCCCGTGCGTTCGCTGGAGCTGCACCGCGAGAGCCTGAGTCTGTGGCGCCAGGTCGGCGACCGGCGCCAGGAGGCCATCGCTGTCTTCAACGTCGGCGCTGCATGGTCGAGCCTGGGTGAACTTGCAGCGTCCAGGCGCGGCCTGGACGCCGGGCTTCAACTGGCGCGCCACAACGGTGACCGGGCCTTGGAATGCGCAAGCCTGTGCGGCTTGGCCGAACTCGCGCTCTGGGAGGGCGACCCTGCAGGTGCAGCGGCCCTGGCGCGCTCCGCGCTGGACCTGGCAGTGGCAGTGCAGGCACGTGAACTCGAAGGCAGCGCGTGGACGATCCTGGGCGATGCCCACGCGGCGCTGGGGCAGTGGGCGCAGGCAGCGCAGGCCTACGCCAGCACCCGCCGTGTGGAGCAGGAGATGGGCGACGCCCTGCGGTTCGGCTCCAACGCCAGCCTGGCCAGGCTGGCCCTGATGCAGGGCGACATCGCGGGCGCGCTGCAGGCCGTGGACGTGTTGCTCACGCAAGCCTGGGCGGTGTCACAGGGCACCGCAGACGGCCAAGACGGCACAGCCGGCCAGGCTGACGTTGCCACCGCCAACTTCGACGGGACGGGTTGGCCGCGCCGGATGGAACTGACGGTTTACCGTGTGTACACCGCCGCCGCAGACCCGAGGGCCCCCGCCTGGCTGCAGCGGGCCTGGCGGGCCGTGCTGGCCCAGGCCGACGCCATCAGCGATGCAGCCCTGCGGCAGATGTTCCTGGCGAACATCCCGGAGCACCGCGAGATCCTGGCGTTGTGGGCTGCGCACGGCAGGCGGACCGGGGTTGCCTGAGGCCAGTGCTTGTAGCCACTGACCCGACCTTCGGCTCTACACGAACGCCAGCTGGACACTGGGGGCTGACCTCTAGATCGAGTTGATGCTGGGGTGCTGAGAAGCTGCCTTTCTTTAGCGCCCGCTCCTGGCGGGCTGCAGGCGCCCGAGATGACCCTGCTGGCATGGCTCAGGCGGCCAGCGAGAACGGCTGAATCTCTTTGGCGATAGCTTTGCCGTTCTCGATCTCGGCCACTCGCAGCTCGTAGGCTGCCTGAAGGTTCAACCAGCCCCTGGCCTCGCTGCCGAAGTAGCGCTCCAGGCGCAGAGCCGTATCAGCCGACACGCCGCGCTCGCCCTTGGTGATCTCGCTGAGGCGCGAGTAGGGCACATGCAGGGCCAAGGCCACGGCGCGCACGCTGACGCCCATGGGCTTGATGTAGTCCTCCAGCAAGATTTCACCGGGGTGGACAGGACGCATACCGTTCTTGAACATGATGCACTCCATTGCTGTTCAGGGTTCGAATGCCCGTCGGGCCTGGGTCAGTGTGGGTCTTCGATGAGCACGTCATAGGGGCCGCTCTCACCCCACTTGAAGGTCAGTCGCCACTGGTCGTTGATTCGCACATGCCAGGCACCGTCGTATTCCTTCAGATCATTCCCTGACGGGGCCTTCATGAAACTCACGGAAGGCGCTGCGTCGAGCCGGGCCAGCTTGCGCTCGGCGGCGCTCTTGATGTGGACGAACCGGCGACATCTGCCTGTGGTGAACAGGCCCTCCGTGTCGGAGCAGGCGAACGACTGGATCGACATGGGGGGGACAGATTATCTGTTAACCGGTTAACAGTCAAATCGACAGCAATCAGGGTACCCAGCAAGGACGCATTGACGACGCGCGGTTGGCCCTGCTCGACGGACTGCCCGGAACCTGCCGTTCGCGAACAGCGGGTTGTGGCCGAAACCAGGCACGTCCGCCGTGTGCGAGGCAACGCGTCCCCGCCCCAGGCGCATCGCGCAGCCTCACCCCGGGCCCTGGTCGGCACATGCAACACCGCGGGGCGGCCATCTTGAACAGCCACGGCCCGTCCGCCGAAACCTGCGTGTCTCAGCCCGCTGCGCGCACCGCGGCCATGAAGCCGGCCAGCAGCCCGGCGTCCAGCCGCCGGTCGCGGCGCACGCCGGTGCACAGGTCCAGCCCGTGCGGGCGCACCGCGGCAATGGCCTCGGCCACGTTGTGCACACGCAGCCCGCCGGCCAGCCACAGCGGCAGCGGGTGCACCGCGTCGCGGATGCGGCGGCTCAGAGCCCAGTCGTGCGTGCGCCCGGTGCCGCCCAGCTGCTTGACG
>JANOBX010000161.1:0-113614 GCA_031411875.1 Burkholderiales bacterium
TTGATGCCCCGGCCGGCCCCTCCTTGCCCGCCCGCATCGCCCGGACGCTGCTCGACGGTTTCGACCGCCATTACCGCCTGTTCAGTGAGGTGAGCCGCAGCGCCAAGCAGCGTTTCGAGCAGGCCGACTGGGCGGGCCAGCTACGTGCCCCGCGCGTGCGCATCGAGTTCTACGACCTGCGGGTGGACGAGACGCGCGACCGCCTGCAAAGCGAGTTCGAGGCCGTTGCCCAGCCCACCCTGTTGTGGCAGCAGGTCAAGCTGATGTACATCGGCCTGCTCGTCGACCACCGCCAGCCCGAGCTGGCCGAGACCTTCTTCAATTCGGTGACCACGCAGATCCTGGACCGCAGCTACTTCCACAACGAATTCATCTTCGTGCGGCCGGCCATTTCCACGTCCTACATCGAGATCGACGAAAAGCTCGCCCCCACCACCTATCGCGTCTACTACCCGAGCATCGCCACCTGGGACACGACCTGGGCGCAGCTGGTGCGCGACTTCGACCTGCAGACGCCGTTCGAGGACCTCGAGCGCGACGTCGCCGACGTCGTCACCGAACTGCACCGGCGCCTGGGCAACTTCCGGCCGGGCACGAACTTCCAGATCCAGGTTCTGGCCAACCTGTTCTTCCGCAACAAGGGCGCCTACATCGTCGGCCGCATCATCAACGGCGGTGAACAGACACCCATTGCGCTGCCCATCCTGCATGGCCCCGATGGCAAGCTGATCATCGACACCGTCCTGCACACCGAGGACGACATGGAGATGCTGTTCAGTTACGCCCGTGCCTACTTCCTGGTGGAGATGCTGGTGCCGAGCGCCTACGTGGCCTTCCTGCGCACGATCATGCCGCGCAAGCCGCGCGCCGAGATCTACAGCGCCGTGGGCCTGCACAAGCAGGGCAAGAACAGCTTCTACCGCGACCTGCTGCACCACCTGCGCCACAGCAGCGACCGCTTCCGCATCGCGCCCGGCGTGAAGGGCATGGTGATGCTGGTGTTCGACCTGCCGTCGTTCCCGTACGTGTTCAAGATCATCAAGGACTTCTACCCGCCGCAAAAGCACACCACGCGCGAGCAGATCAAGGACAAGTACCGGCTGGTGAAGATGCACGACCGCGTGGGCCGCATGGCCGACACGCTGGAATACAGCAAGGTGGCCTTGCCGCTGTCGCGCTTCGAGCCCGAACTGATCGAGGAGATGCAGCACTTCTGCCCGAGCCTGCTGCAGACGGCCGGGGAAGGCAACAGCAGCGAGATCATCATCTCGCACCTGTACATCGAGCGCCGCATGGTCCCGCTGAACCTGTTCCTGCGCGACGCCAAGGACTCGGGCGACACCGCCGCCATCGAGCGTGCGACGGTGGAGTACGGCAACGCCATCAAGGACCTGGTGGCCGCCAACATCTTCCCCGGCGACATGCTCTGGAAGAACTTCGGCATCACGCGCCAGGGCAAGGTGGTGTTCTACGACTACGACGAGATCGAATACATCAGCGACTGCCGTTTCCGCCACATGCCCAAGGAGTCCGAGCGCGCGCCCACGTCGGCCGAAGACCCTGGCTTCGACGTCGGCCCGAAGGACGTGTTCCCCGAGACCTTCGGCCCCTTCCTGCTGGGCAACCCCACGGTGCGCCAGACCTTCCTGAAGCACCACCCCGAGCTGCTGGACCCGGACCATTGGGACTCCCACAAGAAGCGCATCCAGGCCGGTTCGATCCTGGATGTATTCCCCTACGAGGTGCAGCGGCGATTCGTCAACCGGCGGCGTGCGGCCCTGGCTTGAAGGCACAGTGAACGCCTCGACATCCGCCTGATGCAGGCACAGGAGCCCGGCCATGCACTCCACCCCGCGCGTGATCTCGACGGCCGCCGGAAGGCTCGATCGCCGGCAATGGTTGCTGGCCGCAGTTGCGGCTGCAGCGGCCTGGCCTGCCCAGGCGGCAACCGAGGCCTCGCCGCTGCTGACGCGGCGCATCCCGTCCAGTGGCGAGACCGTGCCCGTGGTCGGCCTGGGCAGCTGGATCACCTTCAACGTCGGCAACGACCCATCAGCACTGGCTGGCTGCACCGATGTCGTGCGTGCCTTCTTCGACGGCGGCGGACGCATGATCGACAGCTCGCCGATGTACGGTTCGTCGCAGCCCGCCATCGGCCACGCGCTGGCGCAGCTGAAGAGGCCTGCAGCCTTGTTCTCGGCCGAGAAGGTCTGGACCGGCGACGTGGCACGCGGGCCGGCGCAGATCGAGGCGTCGCGGGGCTACTGGGGCGTGCCGCGCTTCGACCTGATGCAGGTGCACAACCTGCTGGCGTGGCAGGAACACCTGCCGCGCCTGCAGGCGATGAAGGCCGCCGGCACGCTGCGCTACGTGGGCATCTCGACGTCTGAAGGGCGGCGCCATGCCGAGCTCGAACGCATCATGCGCACGCAGACGATCGACTTCGTCCAGCTCAGCCTGAACCTGCTGGACCGCGAGGCCGAGCAGAAGCTGCTGCCACTGGCGCAGGAGCGCGGCATCGCAGTCATCGTCAACAGGCCGTTCCGAGAAGGGGCCCTTCTCGACGCCCTGAGGCGCCACAAGCTGCCTGGCTGGGCGGCCGAGATCGGCTGCGACAGCTGGGCCCAGGTGGCGTTGAAGTTCGTGGTGTCGCACCCGGCCGTGACCTGCGCCATCCCGGCCACCAGCCAGGTGGCGCACCTGTGCCAGAACATGGGCGCTGCGCGCGGCCGCCTGCCCGACGCCGCCTTGCGAAGCCGCATCGCCGCCGATGTGTCGGCGCTGTGAGCGCGCGCTGAACCCGCGCTGAGCCCGCGCTGAATCCGGGGTCGGCCAGATGAGCGAATGGTGGACCTATCGGCCAGGCGACTTCCTGATGTTCGCGCCGCGCACCTACTGGCGGCTGTTCGAGCTGCACAACCAGGCGACGTGGCCAGCGGCCTGGCTGCTGGGCCTGGCCGGGGCGGCGGCCCTGCTGCTCCTGTGGCGCCGGCCGGCGGCGCTTAAGCTGCTGACCCTGGGCCTGGCGCTGGCCTGGGCGGGTGTGGGGTGGTTGTTCCTGCAGGAGCGTTATGCCGCGGTGTTCTGGGCGATGCAGTGGGCCGCTTGGGCCTTCCTGGTGCAGGCGGCGCTGCTCCTGGTCCTGGCGGCCTCGCCCGCGACGAGGCCAGCGCCGGCCGGCCCGTGCCGCAGCGGCGGCCTGGGGCTGCTGGCCTGGGCCGTGCTCGGCCAGCCCCTGCTGGCGGTGCTGGCGGGGCGGACCTGGATGCAGGCCGAGATCGTGGGTCTCGCGCCCGATCCCACGGTCATCGCGACCCTGGGTGTGCTGCTGTGCACGGCGCCTGTTGCAGGGGCCTGGCGCTGGGTGTGGGGAGCGGTCTGGGGGGTAGCGATGGCCTGGTGTGCAGTGAGTGCGGCCACCCTGTGGACCATGGGCTCCCCGCAAGGCTGGGTGCCCGCCATCGCCGCCTTCAGCGCGATGGCCTTGCGGATGGGGTGGCGGCCCGCCAGGCCGCCTGCACGCGGCTGAAGGCCGGCTGCAGCTGCGCCGCGGCCAGGGGGTCCAGGCCGCGCGACCACTGCCGCATCGAGCGGCTGCGTCGGGCCAGCGCGAACCCCTTCGCCGCCAGCACGACGCTGTTGGCGCCGTCGCTGCTGTCCACCACCAGCGTCTCGTCATGGAAGCTGCGGCCGATGCGGTCGAGGACGAGCGCATGCTCGGCTTCATGGCGGTGCAGGTTGACGACGAGCATGCCGGCGGCGTCCAGCCGCTCGAAGCAGTCGTCGTAGAAGGCCTGCGAGCACAGCGCTGCAGGCTGGCCGTCGTAGTCGAAGCCGTCGACCATGAGCAGGTCGCAGCCGGGCCCCGGCTCGCGCACGTGCATCGCCCCGTCGCCCAGCAGCACCGCCAGGCGCGCGTCGTCGCGCGGCACCTGGAACTCGTCGCGCAGCGCCAGCACGTGCGGGTTGATCTCCACCACCCGGATGCGGGTGCCCGGCAGGTGGCGATGGCAGAACTTCGCCAGCGAACCACCGCCCAGCCCCAGCATCAGGATGCTGCGCGGTGCCGGCAGCCAGAGCAGGAAGCCCATCATCAGGCGCGAGTACTCCAGGTCCAGCGCGCTGGGGTCAGCCAGAAGCGTGCGGCTCTGGATCTCGTGGATCGAGAACTGCAGCGCCTTGCCGCCCTCGTCGTGCCGGACGAAGGGCCGCACGTGCTCGGTCGGCTCGGCCAGGATCTCAGAGCCGTTCGAAGACCGCGGCGATGCCCTGGCCGCCGCCGATGCACATCGTCACCAGCGCATACCGGCCGGCGGTGCGGTGCAGCTCGTACACCGCCTTGGTGGCCAGGAAAGCGCCAGAGCAGCCGATGGGATGGCCCAGGGCGATGGCGCCGCCGTTGGGGTTGACCTTCTTCATGTCGAACTCCAGCGCGCGGGCCACGGTGATGGCCTGGGCCGCGAAGGCCTCGTTGCTTTCGATCACGTCCATCTGGTCGAGCGTCAGCCCGGCCTTCTTCAGCGCGGCCTTGGTCGCCGGGATCGGGCCTTCGCCCATCACGTCGTTCGGCACGCCGGCCACGGCATAGGCCACCAGCCGGGCCATCGGCTTGTGGCCGGCGGCGGCGGCCACGGCGGCGTCGGCCATCACGAAGAAGGCGGCGCCGTCGTTGATGCCCGAGGCGTTGCCCGCGGTCACTGAGCCGTCCTTCTTGAAGGCCGGCTTCATCTTCGCCAGTGTCTCCATCGTGGTGCTGGCCTTGACGTGTTCGTCGGTGTCGAACACCACCTCGCCCTTGCGCGTCTGCTTGACGATGGCCACGATCTGCGACTTGAAACGGCCTTCGGCGATGGCGGCCGCTGCGCGGCGGTGCGATTCGACGGCCAGCGCGTCCTGTTCCTCGCGCGTGATGCCCCACTTGGTGACCAGGTTCTCGGCGGTGATGCCCATGTGGCCGACGCCGAAGGGGTCGGTCAAGGTGGCCACCATGGTGTCGATGAGCTGCGTGTCGCCCATGCGTGCGCCGCTGCGCATGGCCGGCGACAGGTAGCCGCCGCGGCTCATCACCTCAACGCCGCCGCCGATGCCGTAGTCGGCGTCGCCCAGCAGGATGTTCTGCGCCGTCGTCAGGATGCCCTGCAGACCCGAGGCACACAGCCTGTTCACCGCCATCGCCACGCTGTCGTGCGACAACCCGGCCTGGATCGACGCGACCCGGGCGACATAGGCAAAGCGCTTTTCGGTGGGGATGGTGTTGCCCACGGTGACGTACTGGATGGCTTTCGGGTCGACGCCCGAACGCTGCACCGCTTCCTTCATGACCGTGCCGGCCAGTTCGGCGGGTTCGATGTCGGCCAGGCTGCCGGCGAAGGTGCCGATGGCGGAACGGGCCGCGCCCAGGACGACGACGTCGCGTTGTTTCATGAATGTGCTCCTCTTGGTGGTGGAAAGTCGAAAGTCCGGAAGGCCGATGAACGCCTCAGCCGTTGCGGATGCGGCTGACCAGGGCCTGCGTGAAGGCCGCGGTGCTGGCGCTGCCGCCCAGGTCGCCGGTGCGCACCATGTCGAGGTTCAGGGTGGCGTGCAGCGCCTGGCGCAGGCGGGTGGCCTGCTCGGTCAGGCGCACGTGGTCGAGCATCATGGCCGCGGCCAGCAGCAGGGCTGTGGGGTTGGCGACGCCCCTGCCGGCGATGTCCGGTGCCGAGCCGTGCACCGCTTCGAAGATGGCGGCGTCGGCGCCGATGTTGGCGCCCGGGGCCATGCCCAGCCCGCCCACCAGGCCGGCCACCAGGTCCGAGAGGATGTCGCCGAACAGGTTGGTCGTGACCAGCATGTCGAACTGCCAGGGGTTCAGCACCAGCTTCATGGCGCAGGCGTCGATGATGACGGTGTCGAGTTCGAACTTGCCCTTGTACTTGCGCTCGTACAGCTCCAGCCCGGTTTCCAGGAAGATGCCGGTCAGCGCCTTCATGATGTTGGCCTTGTGCACGATGGACACCTTCTTGCGCCCCGTGGCCACGGCGTGCTCGAAGGCGAACTCCAGCAACCGGCGCCCGCCGGCGCGGGTGTTGATGCCGGTGGCCATGGCCACGGCGTGCGGGTCGTCGTCGATCTGCACGTAATGCTCGTGGCCGATGTAGAGGCCTTCGAGGTTCTCGCGCACGACGACGAGGTCGATGTTGTCGAAGCGCCCGCCGGGCACGATGGTCAAGGCCGGGCGCAGGTTGGCATAGAGCTGGAAGGCTTCGCGCAGCCTGACGTTCGATGAGCGGTAGCCGCCGCCAGAAGGCGTTTCCAGCGGGCCCTTCAGCGCCAGCCGGGTGCGCCGGATGCTGTCCAGCGTGGCCGGCGGCAGCGGGTCGCCGGCGGCCTGCACGCCGGCCAGCCCGGCGGCCTGATGGTCCCAGTCGAAAGGGGCCTGCAGCGCATCCAGCGCCGCCAGCGTGGCGTCGACGATTTCCGGGCCGATGCCGTCCCCGGCGATCAGGGTGGCGGGCAGGCGGTTGCTCATGGGTTGGCGCGGGCAGGGTGGGCCGGCAAGGCCCGGCGCTGCATTGTGCGCGCGCTCTCCGTACCGCCGGCTTACAGCCGGCAAGTGGCCCGGCAGTGGGTCTGCCAGCGCACAGACGGACCCGGGCGGCCCGTCCGACAGTGGGGCGCCGTCTGCCCCTGGCGGTGGACTGTCAACGGACTGGAGCGCCTTGAACCTGCCCGCCTTTGCCCTGCCGCTGTTGCGTCCCGTCGGCCCGTTGCCGGGCAACGCCTCTTGAAACCGCTGGGTGGCCTGGCGTCGATCAGGCTGGCGCTCTTGTTCGTGGGGTCGGCGCTGGCCCTGCTGTGGTTCAGCTCGAGCCCCCTGACCGGTGTGCCGCCGACGGTGTTCGCGCAGCGGTCGCCCTGGCTGCAGGCCACCGGCACCTGGGCCATCGGTGCCATGAGCGTGGCCATGAGCGTGGCCATGATCCTGGCCTCACGGCCGGCGCTGTTCGAGCCCTGGCTGGGCGGGCTCGACAAGATGTACCGCCTGCACAAGTGGCTGGGCATCGGCGCCCTGGTTCTGGCCGCCAGCCACTGGCTGTGGGTGGGAGCCCCGAAGTGGGCGGTGTCGGCGGGCTGGCTGGAGCGTCCGCTGCGGGTGCCTTCGGCGTTGCCGTCAGAACCCTGGCTGGTGCAGTTGCACCGGCTGCGCGGTTTTGCCGAAAGCGTGGGCGAGTGGGCTTTCTATGCCACGGTCCTGCTGCTGGCGCTGGCTTTGTGGCGGCGGTTTCCTTACCGCCGGTTCTTGCAGACCCACCGCCTGCTGCCACCCGTCTATCTGGCGCTGGTGTTCCATTCCGTCGTGCTGACCAGCGACGACAGCTGGACGCAGCCACTGGGCATCCTGATGGCGGCGCTGATGGCGACCGGCAGTGTGGCGGCGCTCTGGATCCTGATCGGTGCGGTGGGCCGGCGGCGTCAAGCCGTGGCCGTGGTCGACCGGATCGAGTTCCTGCCTGCGCTCGACATCCTGGAGCTCGGCATTCATCTCAAGAGTCGATGGCCGGGGCACCGGGCCGGCCAGTTTGCCTTCCTGCGGTTCGACGCGAGCGAAGGCGCCCACCCCTTCACCATCATTTCCCCCTGGGGAAACGACGGCAGCATGAGCTTCCTGATCGAGGGGCTGGGCGACTACACGAGTCTGCTGCCCTCCTTGCTGAAAGCCGGCGACCTGGTACGCGTCGAGGGACCCTATGGCCACTTCGACTTCGACGGAAGAAAGGCACGCCAGATCTGGATTGGCGGCGGCATCGGCATCACCGCCTTCATTGATCGGATGCAGCATCTGGCCGCGTGTCCGGACGGACGCGGGGTCGACCTGTTTCACACCACGGCCGTCGGCGACCCCTTGGCGCTGGGGCGGCTGCGCAGGGACGCCGCCGCCGCCGGCGTGCGCCTGCATGTCCTGGTCGATGCCCTGGACGGCCGGCTCGACGCCGCAAGGCTGATCGCTGCCGTTCCCGACTGGCGGCTGGCCGACATCTGGTTCTGCGGCCCCAGCGGCTCCGGCCAGGCTTTGCAACGCGATCTGCTGGCGCAGGGGCTGCCGGCCCAGGACTTTCACCAGGAGCTGTTCGAGTTTCGCTGACGGTGCGGCTTCAGCGACGGACCGGCTCCGTCAGTCTCGACGGTCCGACCTGCCCTGGGTCTGGAAGGCTGCCGCGGAGTTGCGCAGCTGTTCCAGTGCAAGGATGCACTCATGCAGCGCTTCGTGCTGCCCGCCTCCCGCCAGCAGCGCCAGTGCGCCGGTCAAGCCGTTCAGGCGCGAGATCACGGCCTGGAACAGCACGTTCCATTCCGCGGCTGGCACGTCGGGCGGGGTGCCCGAGCGCACGGGCAACCAGCGCAGCGCAGGTTGGGGCGAATCGACACTCGCGCTGTGCCAGGGCCGCGGCCTGGACTCGTCGGTCATGCGGCGTTCTAAGCAACTCATGGCGGGTTTTCCAGCGCGGGGTCGGGACGGTTTGGACACGGGGGGATGGACAAGCCGGTTGTAGGACGGCAGGCTGCCCGCGTCTGTTCGCCGTCGCACACGGTGCGGGGCACCGCCCAGCCTGCAGGCTCGCAGGTGGACTACCTAGCCGCGCGCGTCGAACTGCTGGATGGCGCTGGCCATGCGGTCCAGCGGCAGCACCTGGTCGACCGCCCCCAGCTTGATGGCCTCTTTGGGCATGCCGAAGACCACGCAGCTGGCTTCGTCCTGGGCCAGGGTGCGCGCACCGCCGTCGTGCAGCTGCTTCATCGCACGCGCGCCGTCGTCGCCCATGCCGGTGAGCATGATGGCGAGCACGTCGCTGCCGGCGCAGTCGGCCACCGAACGGAACAGCACGTCGACGCTGGGCTTGTGGCGATTCACCGGCGGCCCGTCGACGACGACGGCGAAATACTGTCCGCCGGCCTTGCGCAGCTGCAAGTGGCGGCCGCCGGGCGCGATGAGGACGACGCCGCGCTCCAGGCGGTCGCCGTCGCGGGCCTCGCGCACGTTCATCGCGCACAGGCCGTCCATGCGGGTGGCGTACATGGCCGTGAACTTCTCGGGCATGTGCTGCACGATGGCGATGCCCGGGCTGTCGGCGGGCAGGGCGGTCAGCACGACCTCCAGCGCCTGGGTGCCGCCGGTGCTGCTGCCGATGACCACCGGCTTGTTCACCGACAAGGCATGCAGCCCCGGCAGGCTGGTGCGCGCGGCGGCGTCCGGCCTGGCCGCGGGTGGCGATGCGGTGTTGCGGCGGGCGTGGGGGTGGGTGCGCGCCGCGCTCTTCAGCGCCGTCACCAGTTCCCGCCGCGAGTCCTCGAGAAACTGCTTCAGGCCCAGCCGCGGCTTGGCCACCACGCCCACCGCGCCGGCGGCCAGGGCTTCCAGCGCCATGCGGCTGCCCTCGGTGGTCAGGGTGCTGCAGATGACGGTGGGAATGGGGGCTTCGGCCATCTGCTGGCGCAGGAAGGTCAGCCCGTCCATGCCCGGCATCTCGATGTCCAGCAGGAGCACATCGGGCCGCATCTTGCGCAGCAGGGGTGCGGCGATCAGCGGGTTCGGCGCGCTGCCGGCCAGGCTGATCTCGGGGTCGCCCTGGAGCAGGTGGGCCAGGGTCTGGCGGACGACGGCCGAATCGTCGATGACGAAGACTTTGATGCTCATGGGTGCGTGGAGAGATTCAGGCAGCGGTGTTCAGACGTCGACCGCGGTCACTTCGGGTGCGGTGGGCCCCACCGTCCAGCTGAGGCGCCGGTAGCAGGCCCCCCCCACGTCCTGGTGCAGCACGCGCACGCCGTTGTGCGCCAGGGCCCCGAGCACCCAGCGGGCATTGTTGGCGCCAACGTGTTGGCCGCCGAACTGGCCGGGAAACATGTTGCCGCCGCCATAGACGTAGGCCTCGCACAGCTGCGGCTGGATGCCGCGCTGGGAAAGCTGGGCGAACATCAGGTCCAGGGCGATGTCGCCCCAGGCGCTGTTGCGCACCAGGTTCTCGGCATAGCCGCGCCCCTGCTGCGCGGCGTGCACGATGTGGCACATGGCGCCCACCGTGCGCCGCGGGTCGGTCAGCACCACCGCCACGCACGAGCCCAGCAGGGTCGTGAACCGGTCGCCCTGGTCGCCACAGGCCAAGTCGCCGGGGTGCAGGTTGTGGAGTGCGCCGCCCAGTTCCAACATCACGCCCTGGCTTTCAGGCCGCCGTCTTGCGGAAAGCGCCTGGCGCCAGCACCGTCAGCGGCGTGTCGCAGGGCACCCGGCCTTCAGCCGTGCCGATGAAGAACAGGCCGCCAGGCCGCAGCTGCGTCAGCACCCGGTCGACCACCGCGCGCTTGGTGGGCGGGTCGAAGTAGATGAGCACGTTGCGCAGGAAGACCACGTCGAACGGACCCAGGTTGTCGATCGGCGCACACAGGTTCAGCTGGCCGAAGCGCACCTGTTCGCGCAGGCGCGGCTGGATCTGCACCAGCCCCTGAGCCTCGTCTTCGCCACGCAGGCAGTGGCGCTTCAGCCGTTCCGGGCTGACGTTGCGCAGCCGCTCTTCGGGGTAGATGCCCTGGGCGGCGCTGGTCAGCACGCGGTCGCTGATGTCGGTGCCCAGCACCTGCCAGTCCTTGCCGATGCGGCCCTGCTGCGCCATGTCGGCCAGGAGCATGGCGGTGCTGTAGGCCTCGTCGCCGAAGGACGAGGCGGCGCTCCACACGGCCAGCCTCTGCGGTCGTTGGGCGGCCAGCTCTCGTTCAAGCAGCTCGTAATGTGCGGGCTCGCGGAAGAAGTAGGTCTCGTTGGTCGTCAACAGGTCGACGGCCATCTGGAATTCGCCGCCGTCGCCCTCGGGGTCGTGGCCTTCGATCAGGTCGGCGTAGGCCTCGAAGCTGCCCAGGCCCAGGCGCTGGATGCGCGGACCCAGGCGGGAGCTGACGAGGGGCATCTTGCTCGGCGCGAACGACAGGCCGATGCTGGCGTGCATCAGCGCCGTGATGCGCTCGAAGGTCTGGGGGCGCAGCTGCAGTTCTGGCATGGTGTCTGGCCGGCTTCGCTTCAGGCCGCAAGGGCGTCCTGCGACGCCTCGCAGAGCTGGGCCATCTCGCCGACGTCGAAGGCGCGGTCGGGCTCGAGGATGATGACGAATCGGCTGGCCACCTTGCCCATGCCGCGGATGAAGTCACGGCGCACGGCGCCGCCGAAGCTCGGCGGCGGCTCGATGTTCGCGCGGGTGATCTCGATGACCTCGCTCACGGCGTCCACCAGCAGACCGAGCTCGACCCGTTCACCGTCGCGCATGGCGTCGAAGATGACGATGCAGGTCTTCTTGCCCACCTGGGCGGCGGGCCGGCCGAAGCGTGCATGCAGGTCGATGACCGGCACCACCGCACCGCGCAGGTTGATGACGCCGCGCACGAAGTCGGGCATCAGCGGCACCGTGGTCATGGCGCCGTACTGGATGATCTCGCGCACCGTGCGGATGTCCATGGCGAAGACCTCCTCGCCCAGGGCGAAGGTCAGGTACTGCGCCGGCGGCTCGTCGGGGGTGGCTGCGGCGGTGTCAGCGGCGCTGCCAGGGGTTGTGCGGCTCATGCTGGGGCTCCCGGTGCGGGTTCAGTAGGGCCTGAAGTTGCCGTTGGCGACCTTGGCCGCGTGACGCGGCTGCACCCCGCCCGACTTGGTGCCGCTGCGCATGGAAGCGCCGGCAGAAGCGGTCGAGCGGCGGTCTGCCGGCGTGTCGTTGCGCGCCTGTCGGTGCGGTGCGGCGACTTCTCCGCCCAGGTTGAAGAAGGCCACCGACTGCTGCAGCTGTTCGGCCTGGCCGCTCAGTTCCTCGCTGGTGGCGGCCAGCTCTTCGGACGCCGACGCGTTCTGCTGCGTGGCCTTGCTCAGCTGGCCCATGGCGCCACCGATCTGGGTCACGCTCTGGCTCTGTTCCTGTGACGCCGCGGCGATCTCCTGAACCAGTTCGCTGGTCTTCTGGATGCTGGGCACGATCTCGTCGAGCAGCTTGCCGGCGCGTTCTGCCGTGCTCACGCTGTTGCTGGCCAGGTCGCCGATTTCCTTGGCTGCTTCCTGGCTGCGTTCGGCCAGCTTGCGCACCTCGGCGGCCACCACCGCGAAGCCCTTGCCGTGTTCGCCGGCGCGGGCGGCCTCGATGGCCGCGTTCAGCGCCAGCAGGTTGGTCTGGTAGGCGATGTCGTCGACGATGCTGATCTTCTGCGCGATCTGCTTCATCGCCTGCACCGTCTGCGTCACCGCGGCGCCGCCGTCGCTGGCCTCCTTGCTGGCCTTGGTGGCCATGCCGTCGGTGACCTTGGCGTTGTCGCTGTTCTGGGTGATGGAAGCGCTCATCATGTCGATCGAGGCCGTGGTCTCCTCGACCGAGCTGGCCTGTTCGCTGGCGCTCTGGCTCAGGCTCTGGGCGGTGGCGCTGACCTGGTTGGCGGCGCCGGTGAGGGCGTCGGCCGCGGCCCGCACTTCCTCGATGATGGCCACGAGCTTGTCACCGGTGCTGTTGGCGTCGGTCTTGACCTGGTCGAACACGCCTTCGGCGTCGCGGGTGATGCGCTGGGTCAGGTCGCCGCTGGCCATGCCGCTGAGCACGCGGCCGACGTCGTCAATGATGGCCGCGAGCTTTTCGCTGGTGGCGTTGGCGTCGTCCTTGACTTGGCCGAACACACCTTCGTAATCGCGGGTGATGCGCTGGCTCAGGTCGCCGCAAGACAGGCCGCCGAGGGCGCGGCCGACGTCGTCGAAGATGACCGAGGTCGTCTCCACGAGGCCGTTGACGCCTTCGCACAGCAGCTTGATGGGGCCGTTCTTGCCTTCGAGCGGAATGCGCTGCGACAGGTCGCCATGCTTGGCGGCCGTGGTGACGGCCTGGGCCTGTTCGACGGCCTGCTCCAGCATCTGGCGGGCCTGCACCTGGGCGGTGACGTCGGTGGCGATCTTGATGATCTTGGCGACGCGGCCCATCTCGTCCTTCACCGGCGCATAGACGGCCTGGATCCAGACGTCGCCGCCGGCCTTCGTGATGCGGCGGAAGGTGTTGTTCTGCGGCTGGCCGGCGTTCAGGTCGCGCCAGAACTGGGTGTACTCCGATGAGTTCGCATAGGCTGCGTCGACAAAGGTGCGATGGTGGCGGCCCTTGATCTCGTCGAGCCCATAGCCCAGCACGGCCAGGAAGTTCTTGTTCGCGTTCAGCACATGGCCGCCCAGGTCGAACTCGATGAAGGCGTAGCTCTGGTCGATGGCGTCGAGGATGCCCTTGGCGTTGTGGCGCTCGAGCTCGGCCTCGGTGATGTCGTAGCGCACGCCCAGGTACTTCATGGGCTTGCCGTTTTCGCCCAGGATGGGGGCGATCACCGCGTCGACGTAGTAGGGCGTGCCGTCTTTCGCGCGGTTCTTCACCTTGCCGCGGAAGATGTCGCCGCGGCCGATGGTCGACCACATCTGCTTGAACACCTCCTTGGGCATGTCGGGGTGGCGGGTGGTGTTGTGGCCGTGGCCGATGAGCTCGTTCTTCGGGTACTTCGACACCTCCAGGAACTTCTCGTTGACGCTCAGGATGTCGCCCTTCTTGTCGGCTTCCGAGACGATGCTGGTGAGGTTCATGATGTCGGTTCGAACCTTCAGCTCGGCCTCGACCGCGTCCAGTCGTTGCTTGACCTGCGCCAGCGTGGCCTCGCTGTCGACGCGGGCGGCGTCGGCGGCGGCCTGCGCGCTGGCCGCCTGTTGCAGCGTGGCGTTCATGGTCTGGACGGTCTCGTCCAGCACCTGGCCCGCGAAGAGACGGCCCAGCCAGGAAAGTTGCGGTGTGTTCATGAGGTCTGTCCTTCGGTAGAGGCTCGGGGTGTGGGTGCGGCGCTGCCCGCGGGTTCGGCAGCCAGCTGGCTGAGTGAATGCACGTCGAAGATCAGCGCGACTTCGCCGTTGCCAAGGATCGTGGAGCCGCTCATGCCGCGCAGGCTGCGGAACATGCGGCCCAGGGGTTTGATGACGGTCTGGTGCTGGCCCAGCAGCTGGTCGACCAGCACGCCGAAGCGCCGGCCGCCGGTCTGGATGACGACGACGCTGCTGCGCGCGGGCGCGGGTGAGTCCAGCGCATACAGGGTGCGCAGGCAGACCACGGGCAGCACCTGCCCGCGCAGTTCCACCAGGCGCCGGCCGCGTGCGTCCAGCTGGCCGGCGGTGTCGCGGTCCTCGATCACCTCGACCACGGCATCGAGCGGGAAGATGAACTTCGAGCTGCCCACGCCGACGAGGAAGCCGTCGATGATGGCCAAGGTCAGCGGCAGGCGGATCTCGATGCGCGAGCCCGCGCCCGGTGTGCTGGACAGTGCGACGCTGCCGCGCAGCGCCTCGATGTTGCGGCGCACGACGTCCATGCCGACGCCGCGGCCCGACAGGTTGGTGACCTTCTCGGCGGTGCTGAAGCCGGGTTCGAAGATCAGGCGGTCGATGTCGGCATCGGGTGGCACCACGCCGCGTTCGACGAGGCCGCGGTCCCAGGCGCGTTCCAGCACCTTGTCGCGCTGGATGCCGCGGCCGTCGTCGTCGATGCGGATCAGGATGCTGCCCGACTCGTGGCAGGCCGACAGCGTCAGCCGGCCCTGGCCGGGCTTGCCATTGGCCTGGCGCTGTTCCGGCGTTTCCAGGCCATGGTCCAGGGCATTCCGAACCAGGTGCATCAGCGGGTCGGCGATGCGTTCGACCACGCTCTTGTCGAGCTCGGTGTCGCCGCCGACGATGTCCAGATGCACGTCCTTGGCCAGTTCTGCAGCGGTGTCGCGCACCACGCGGCGAAAGCGCGAGAAGGTCTCGCCGATCGGCACCATGCGCAGTTGCAGCGTGCCGTTGCGGATTTCCTCGATCAGCCGGCCGATCTGTCCGTTGGCCTCGATCAGCGCGCTCTGGCGCGTCTGGCGCGCCAGCAGGGTGGCGCCAGCGCCGGCGATGACGAGTTCGCCGAGCAGGTTGATGACGGCGTCCAGGCGGTCGGCCTGCACGCGGATGAAGCGGCCTTCGTCGCCGGCCACCGCGGCGGCGTCACGCGCTGCGGCAGGCCGGCCGCGCTGCTGCTTTTCGAGTGCGGCGGTCACGACCAGCGGGCTCACGCCGGCCGTGACCTGCAGCACCTCGCCCAGCGGTGCGGCTGCGGCGCCGGTGGCTGCGGCGGTGGCCTGGGCGCGCAGCCCCTGCTGCAACTGGGCGCGGCTGATCGCGCCGCAGCTCACCAGGATGTCGCCCAGCCGCGGATTGCCGGGCTGGGCATCGATCAGGCGCACGTAGTCCTCGGCCGTGGCGCCGGGCTCCAGCACCTGCAGCCGGCAGTCGTCGCGCACGAAGCTGAAGGCGCCTTCGATCTCGTCGCGCGTGGCCTCGGTCTTCAGCCGCAGCTCGAAGGCGAGGTGGCAGCTTTCGGGGTCGAGCTGGTCCAGGGCCGGCACGGCGGCGACGTCGCAGGCCAGGCAGGGCATCTCGCCCATGCCGCGCAGGTAGTTCAGCAGGGCCAGCGGGTCCATGCCGTTGCGGAAGGTGTCGGCCCCGAAGGCTGCCGACACGTGCCAGGCACGGCTGCCGTCGGCCGCGACGGCTGTCGTGGTGGCGGCTGGTGCGTCCGCCGCGGGGCTTGCCGCAGCGGGGGCTGCCGGCAGCGCCCCAGCCGCCTGCTGAAGCCTTTCGACGAGTGCCGCGCGTTCGGCCAGGCACTCCGCGGTCTCGGCGATGTCCTCGCCACGGGCCTGCGCGATGAGGCTGCGCAGCTGGTCGTTGCACTGCAGCAGCAGGGTGCTGATGGCCGGTGTCAGGGCGAGCCGGCCTTCGCGCAGCAGGTCGAGCAGGGTTTCGACGTGGTGGGTGAAGGCCACGACCCGGTCCAGGCCGAAGATGCCGGCCGAGCCCTTGACGGTGTGGGCGCAGCGGAACAGCGCGTTGAGCAGTTCGCTGTCGCCAGGGGCGTCTTCCAGCTGCAACAGCAGCTGTTCGATGTGCTCGATCTGCTCCTGGGCTTCGCTGATGAAGGCGGGCAGGGCGGCGCGGATGAAGTCCAGGTCCGCGTCGGTGACGCTGGCGTCCAGGGGAGCCTTCGCGCGGGTCATGCCGTGACTCCGGCGCTGCTGTGGCGATTCAGCCAGTCCTGCAGACCCAGCGCGTGGCAGCCGTCGCGCAGCACCGCGCTGGGGGCATGCAGCTGCAGCTGGCGGCCGCGCTGGTCGAGCGCATGCGACAGGGACAGCAGCAGCTGCAGGCCGGCACCGTCCACCTGGTCGACGCCTTCGGCCTGCACCGCAACGCCATCCTGTTGCAGCCAGCCCAGCCACTGGGGGTGCAGCTCACCGACGGTGTAGATCGTCAGTTCGGCGGGCAGCGCCAGTGGCGCTGGCGTGGCGGGGGTGGCGGCTTTGCTGCGCTTGGCCATGCGGGCCTTTCGGAGTTGCGGCGGGGTGCTGGGGCTCAGGGCAGGATCAGCTTGGACACCGCGTCCAGCAGCTGCGGCGGGTTGAAGGGCTTGACGATCCAGGCCTTGGCGCCAGCGGCCCGGCCCTCCTGCTTCTTCGCGTCCTGGCCTTCGGTGGTGAGCATGATCACGGGCACGAACTTGTGGCGCGGGTGCTGCTTGACCTGGGTGACGAAGGTGATGCCGTCCATGTTGGGCATGTTCACGTCGCTGACGATGAGGTTCACCTTGCCCGCCTTTTCGAGCGCGGCCAGGCCTTCACGGCCGTCACCGGCTTCGACCACGTCGTAACCGGCGCGCACCAGCGCCATCTTCACCACGGTGCGCAGGGAACTGGAGTCGTCGACGATGAGGATGGTCTTGGGCATGGCGTTGGGGCTGGGGCGGGTTCAGAAGAAGGTGGTTTCGGTGCTGGCCTGTGCCGCACCGCGGCTCGGGGCCTGGCCGCTGTTGACGGCACGCTGCTCGTCGGTGGTGTAGCCCTTGCTCAGCAAGGCTTCCCATTCCTCGGCCGCCGGGGCCTGGCCCTGGGGCAGGGCCTGGGTCAGGCAGGCCACGGCCGACTGGATCGAGCCGTTGACCTGGTCGACGATCTGGTGCACCCGGTCCTGGAACTGGAAGGCCACCATCAGCTGCTCGACCTGGGCCTTGACCACGCTGCCACGTTCGCTCAGCTCGGCGGCGCGCTGGTTGAGCGCACCCACGGCCTCGTCGACCTGGCCGACCACGCGGTGGATGGTGGCTTCGCTTTCGTCGATGACGCGGGCGTCGTGTTCGTTGTGTTCTGCGGCCTGGTCCAGCGCGGCCTGCATGTGGGTGCCGAATTCGTTCACCCGCTCGCCGATGCGCCGGCCGGTGTCGCCCGACTCGGCCGAGAGCCGCCGCACTTCGGTGGCGACGACGGCAAAGCCGCGGCCACTGGGGCCGGCGCGTGCGGCCTCGATGGCGGCATTGATGGACAACAGGTTGGTCTGGCGGGCGAGCTTGGCGACGTCTTCTGCCATGTCTCGCAGGCCCGACGAGGCGCCGGACAGGGAACGCACCGAGCCCATCATGTCTTCGCGCGACTGGACGAAGCCGTGGAAGCGTTCGATCAGGCCGCGCAGCTGGGTTTCGCACTGTTCGAGCACGGCGGCACGCGCGTCGATGTTGTCGTGGCCACCGTTGTCTTGCGGGCTGACGATGGTGTCGAGCTGGTCCAGGATCTGGGCGAAGCCCTGCAGCAGCTGGTCGGTGGCCTCGCGCATCTGCGTCTGGGCCGTGCCCAGGTGGCTGGTCCAGATGCGGGCGGCTTCATCCAGCCGCTGCAGCAGGGCGGTCGTCGTCTGCGCCGGGGTGTCTTGCTGCACCACGCCGAGGCCCGCGAAGGCGGCACCGCGGCGGCGCCGCCAGAGCGCCCAAGCGGGTATGGCCGCCAGGGCAGCCCAGGCAACGCCCGCCACCAGCGGCTGGCCGGCCAGTGCCGCGCCTGCGGTGGTCAGCCAGAGCAGCCCGGCGGCGACCAGCGACCCGCCATTTTTTGCTGTCCAGTCTTTGTCCATGACAAATGTTTCGATTCCGGGGCTATCAGACGCTTGACTTCTCCAGTATCGGAAACTGCGTTGCAAACTGAAGACGAGATTACCGAGGCGGTTGCCTCCTCATTCCGGGCCTTGGGGGCCTGGCCAGCACCTACGCTGGCGACTGTTGCTGGGACGGTTCGCCAGCACGGAACCCTCCCCTGGAGCCCCACCATGCTGACCCGCCTCATCTATGCCAGCCAACCCAGCCAGCCCCTGTCCCCGGAATCGGTCCAGGGCATCGTCGACCATGCGCGCGTGGCCAACGAGCGCAGCCAACTCACCGGCATGCTGCTGTTCGACAGCCAGGCCTTCCTGCAGGTTCTTGAAGGCCGGCGCGAGGCCGTGAGCGAGACCTTCTGCCGCATCGCCCGCGATGGCCGCCACCGGCGGGTGGTGCTGATGGACGTGTTGCCGGTGGACGAGCGCCTGTTCTCGCGCTGGTCGATGGGGTTCGCGGCGGCCCACGCGCAGGGGCGCGAGCTGTTCCTGCGCTTCGGCGGCGCCGGTGGCTTCGACCCCCACCTGATGACGGCGGCGTCGGCGCTGGGCTTGCTGCGCGCGCTCGCCACGCCCTGACGGGCGGCGGGGCCCCCGCCGCATCCGGGCCGGGGTTCCGAGGGCCGGAAACGACAACGGCCCCGAAGGGCCGTCGTCAGCAGGTCGCAGGGCCGTTCAGGCCGTAGGCGTGGGCGTGGTGCTGGGCGCAGTGCTGGGCGCAGTGGCGCCGGTAGCGATCCCCAGACAGTTGTTGCAGCGACCCAGGCCACGCAGGCGGGGGTCGGGCTTGCCGTCGCCGGTCTTGAAGTTGGCGTGGCACTTGATGCACACGTACATCTTCGAGCTGGACATCATAGGCTTCACGCCGGGCTCGGCATTGGGCCGGGCCGCGGTGTATTCGGCCTGGGTCTGGCGAAGCTTGGGGCCGGAGGCACTGGCGGGCAAGGTGGCCGGCGCTGTTGCCGGCTGGGTTGAAGTGGAAGTGGCGGCTTGGGTATTGGTGCGGCGTGTGGTCATGGCGGCTGGCAGGCAGGGAGGGAGGCACCCCGATCAACGCGAAGCAAGTATTGTCCCAGAGTTCAGGGCCGTTCGTACCCGGGCCGGGCCCGGGGGCCCCCCCTAAGGCGTCGGCAGTGCAGGGCGATGACATACTTCGGGCACCGTTGAAGATCCAGCTGCTGCATTGCCGCAGCCCATGTGCCCATGCCGACGCTGCCGTCCGACCACCCCGATCGCCTTGCCCTGGCCGACGAGGTGCACGCACGGCCCCCCGAGCCCCTGCACACCCCCATGCACGCCAGCTATGTGGCGGTGCTGATGTCCGGCGAAGACCGGGTGCTCGAACTGACGCACATGGCCAGCTTGTGCAGCCAGTTCGGGCTGCCAGGCCCCGAGGTCGGCACCACCCAGTTTCGCGCCCAGCTCGGCCCGGTGCGGCTGAAGTGGGAACGCCATGGCGAGTTCTCGGGCTACACCCTGTTTGCCCCGGCCAGCGCCGATGACGGCTTCGAGCCGTCCGCTGCCGCCCTGCTGCCGCAGGGCTGGCTGCAAGGGCTGCCGGGGCGCACCGTCGCGGCGGCTCACGGCTTGCTGCTGGCCGGCCATGCGCAGCCGCCAGACGCCGCCACGCTGGCGCGGTACTTCAGCGGCAACACGGTCGTGGGTGCCACCATCGGCGGTGGTGCAGGCCACGCCTTCACCGACTTCCGCGTCCATGCCGACGGTCGCCTGCGTTTCCTGCTGCTGGACAACGGGTTCACGCCGAACCAGGCCGGCCGCACGCTGCAGCGCCTGTTCGAGATCGACGCCTACCGCATGCTGGCCCTCCTGGCGCTGCCGATCGCGCGCCGGCAGAGTCCGCGCATCGTCGCCATCGAAAAAAGCCTGACGCAGCTGACCGACGGCATCGCGCGCGAGGACGGCGCCGACGAAGCCCTGCTCCACGAACTGACCCGGCTGGCCGCGGAGGTGGAAAGCGGCCTGGCCGCCAGCCAGTTCCGCTTCGGCGCGTGCCGCGCCTACAGCGAACTCGTGAGCACGCGCATTTCCGAACTGCGCGAACAGCGCATCCACGGCCTGCAGACCATCGAGGAATTCATGGCCCGCCGCTTTGCGCCCGCCGTCACCACCTGCCAGACCGTGTCGCAGCGCCTGCACGACCTGTCGGAGCGTGTGGCCCAAGCCAGCGGCCTGCTCGCCACGCGCGTGGGCATCGCACGCGAGAGGCAGAGCCAGGCGCTGCTGGGCAGCATGGACCGCCGCGCGAAGCTGCAGTTGCGCCTGCAGCAGACGGTGGAGGGCCTGTCGGTGGCGGCCATCAGCTACTACGTCGCCGGCCTGGTGGGCTACCTTGCCAAGGCCGCGAAGGCGGCTGGCGCGCCGGTGAATCCCGACCTGGTGGTCGGTGTCGCCGTGCCGCTGGTGGCCGTGACGGCGCTGCTGGCCATCCGGCGCGCCCGGCGCCGCATCCACGACGCCGAGGCGCGCGAGCGCGCCGCTGTCGCGGGCTGACGCGGCGCCAGCGCGGCCCAACCCCGAGAAACAACCCGATGCCTTTGACATTCCCTTTTTCCGCCATCGTCGGCCAGGACGAGATGAAGCTCGCCATCCTGGTGGCCGCGGTCGACCCCAGCGTCGGCGGCGTGCTCGTGTTCGGCGACCGTGGCACCGGCAAGAGCACGGCCGTGCGCGGCCTGGCCGCGCTGCTGCCGCCGATGCGCGCCGTCGTCGGCTGCTGCTACCACTGCGCGCCCGAAGGTGGTGCGGGTGCCTGCGAACAATGCCCCAGCCTGAAGCCCGCCGGCAAGAAGCCGAAGACCGAACTGGTGCCGGTGCCGGTGGTCGACCTGCCGCTGGGCGCGACCGAAGACCGCGTGGTCGGCGCGCTCGACCTGGAACGCGCCCTGTCGCAGGGCGTGAAGGCTTTCGAGCCCGGCCTGCTGGCGCGAGCCCACCGCGGCTTTCTCTACATCGACGAAGTCAACCTGCTCGAAGATCACCTGGTCGACCTGCTCATCGACGTGGCGGCATCGGGCGAGAACGTGGTCGAGCGTGAAGGCCTGAGCGTGCGTCACCCGGCCCGCTTCGTACTGGTGGGCAGTGGCAACCCCGAGGAGGGCGAACTGCGCCCGCAGCTGCTCGACCGCTTCGGCCTGAGCGTGGAGGTCAAGACGCCCACCGACGTGCCCACGCGCATCGAGGTCGTGAAGCGCCGCGACGCCTTCGAGCGCGACCCCGAGGCCTTCACCCGGGCCTGGTACGCCGAAGACGAAAGGGTGCGCAAGCGCCTGGTGTCGGCGAAGAAGCGCCTGCCCGACGTGGTGCTGCCCGACGAGGTGCTGGCCCAGGCCTCGTCTCTCTGCCTCGCCCTGGGCACCGACGGCCTGCGCGGCGAACTCACGCTGATGCGGGCCGCGCGCGCGCTGGCCGCGCTGGACGGCGACAGCCTCGTCACCAGCGTCCACCTGCAGCGCGTGGCGGCACCGGCGCTGCGCCACCGCCTGCGACGCAACCCGCTGGACGACACCGGCTCCAGTGCCCGCGTCGAACGTGCCATGGCCGAGCTGTTCGCGCCGGCTGCGGCAGGAACGTCCGAAGCGGCGCCCGGCGCCACGCCCATCCGCGCCGCAGCCTGATGGCCGCCCTGGCCGCCGAGGCCGCCCGGGCCGGCCCGGCCAGCGGAGAAGCTGCCGGCGAGGCCTGGGCCGACGCCGTGTTGGCGGCCCTGCTGTTCGCCATCGACCCCCCGGGCACAGGCGTCGAACTGCATGCGGGTGCCGGTCCGGTGCGTGACCGCTGGCTGGCCCTGCTGCGCCTGCAGCTGGGCGACACGCCAGTGCGGCGCCTGCCCCTGCACATCCGCGACGACCGCCTGCTGGGCGGGCTGGACCTGGCCGCCACGCTGCAGGCCGGCCGGCCCGTGGCGCAGCGCGGCCTGCTCGCCGACAGCCATGGCGGGGTGCTGCTGCTGGCCATGGCCGAGCGGCTCGACGCGGGCACCGCGGCACGGCTGGCCGCGGCCATCGACCGCGGCGAGGTCGTGGCCGAGCGCGACGGCGTGGCCCTGTCGCACCCGGCCCGATTCGGTGTGGTCGCGCTCGATGAAAGCGAAGATCCAGTGCCCGGCGCGCCGACGACGGGCACCGAGGAACAACTCCCCGCGCCGCTGCGCGACCGGCTCGCCTTCCGCCTGGATCTGTCGGCGGTGCCGGCCCGGCTGGCCCAGGACACCGACGACGCGCTGCTGCTGGCGCCGGCCGAGCTGGCCGCAGCACGCCAGCGTTTCGACGCTCTGCAGGTGCCGGACGACCTGCTCCAGGCCCTGTGCAACGCCGCCGCCGCGCTGGGCGTGGATTCCTTCCGCGCCGTGCTGCACACGCTGCACGTGGCGCGAGCGCACGCGGCCCTGCAGGGCCACGACGAAGTCCAGGACGAAGACGCTGCGCTGGCGGCCCGCCTGGTGCTGGCGCCGCGCGCCACGCGGATGCCGCCGTCGCCCGACACGCAGGAACCGCCAGACCCGCCCGAAGCGCCGCCACCGGACGAGCCTGCGGAGGAGGCCGAGGCCCCGCCGCCGCCGCCTGCAGACGGCGAGACCCCGCCGCCGGCCACCGACGACGAGCCCGAAATGCCCCCCGGTGCCCTCGACGACCTGGTGCTGCAGGCTGCCCTGGCCGCCTTGCCGCCCGACCTGCTGGCGCGGTTGAAGGCCGGGCAGGCGGGTCGCGAGGCCAGCCGCGCGGCCGGCGTGTCCGGCGCCATGCAGAAGGCCGCCCGCCGCGGCCGGCCAGTGGGGGTGCGGCGTGGCGAACCGCGCGCCGGCCAGCGCCTGAACGTCATCGAGACCCTGCGTGCGGCCGTGCCCTGGCAGAAGCTGCGCCGCAAGCCTGGGGCCGACGCCGCTGCGCCGCTGGGCGCTGCAACTTCAGCCCCCGCCCCGCGCCGCGTCGAGGTGCGGGCCGACGACTTCCATGTCACGCAGCTGCGCCAGCGCCGCGAGACGACCACGCTGTTCGCGGTCGATGCCTCGGGCTCGGCCGCCATGCAGCGCCTGGCCGAAGCCAAGGGTGCCGTCGAACTGCTGCTCGCCGACTGTTACGTGCGGCGCGACAAGGTGGCGGTGCTGGCCTTCCGTGGCCGCAGCGCCGAGCTGCTGCTGCCGCCGACACGTTCTCTGGTGCGTGCCAAACGTGCCTTGTCCGGCTTGCCCGGTGGCGGCGGCACGCCGCTGGCGGCGGCGCTCGACGCGCTGGCGGCACTGGCCGCCGCGGCGCGCCGGCGCGGCGACACGCCGGTGGTGGTGGTCCTGACCGACGGCCGCGCCAACGTGGCGCTCGACGGTACCGGCGGCCGCGCGCGAGCGGAGTCCGACGCCCTGGCCGCCGCGCGCCGATTGCGCGCGCTCGGCGCCGCCGTGCTCGTCATCGACACCGCGCCTCAGCCCAGCGCGCAGGCGGCGCGCATCGCCGAGGCGGCCGCGGCCACCTACCTGCCGCTGCCCCACGCCGGAGCCCAGGCCTTGTCGCGCGTCGTGCGTGCCGTGTCCGGCGCCTGAATCCCAGGCGTACAACAACGCGACCGTCTGGCGTCTACCCGGATTGACGTCTGCCGCCCAAGTGTCTATTCTTCGTGACACATTGGGATGTCAGCGATCTATGACATCTCGATGGCACCAACACGGTGCAGGAATCGAGGTCACGCATGGAAACCCTGGCAAGAATCGAAGAGGCGTTGGCTGCGGCCATCGCCGGGACCGAGGCGCCGGGCTGTCCGCCCCGCCTGGCAGCGGCCATGCGGCATGCCGTGTTTCCTGGGGGCGCGCGGATCCGGCCGATGTTGTGCCTGTCCGTGGCCCGCGCCTGTGGCGACGACGATCCGGCGCTTTCCGATGCCGCCGCTGCGGCCATCGAGTTGCTGCACTGCGCCTCGCTCGTCCACGACGATCTGCCTTGTTTCGACGATGCGCCCACCCGCCGCGGTCAACCGTCGGTGCACCACGCGTATGGCGAGCGGCTGGCGGTGCTGGCTGGCGACGGGCTCATCGTGCTGGCCTATCAGACGCTGGGTGTCGCGTCGGGCCGGTCACCGGCGCGGCTGGCGCGCCTGATGTCCACCATCAGCCACGGCGTCGGCATGCCCTTCGGCATCACCGCCGGCCAGGCCTGGGAATGTGAGCCCCGCGTCGCCCTCGGCGACTACCAGCGCGCCAAGACCGGCGCCTTGTTCGCCGCCGCCACCTGCGCCGGCGCCGAAGCCGCCGGCATGGACGGCAACACCTGGCGCGCTCTGGGCGAATGGCTGGGCGAGGCTTACCAGGTGGCCGACGACGTGCGCGACGTGATGGCCGACCCCATTGCCCTGGGCAAGCCGGTGGGCCGCGACGTGGCGCTGGGCCGTCCCAGTTCAGCCAGTGAACACGGCCTGTCGGGCGCCATCCAGCATTTCGACCGGCTCGTGGCCTGTGCCATCGAAGCCATTCCGCCTTGCCGCGGTTCGGCACAGCTGCGCCAGCTGGTGCGCATGGAGTCAGAACGCCTGGTGCCCAAGAGCTGGTGCGACCAGGTCGAAGGATTGCAGCGTGCGCCCCTGCCCAAGGCGCCACGCAAGCCGCGCACGGCAGCCGCCGGTCGCGCGCCCGTCATCACCCCCAGCCTGCCTTGAGCGGCGCGGGCATGGATCAGGTGCAGCCCCGGCCAGTGCCCGCTGCTCCTGGCGGAGCCGACCCGGTCTCGGTGGCCCGTGGCGGTTGGCTCGAGCGGCTGCGCGACTGGCGTCACCGCACCGTGGCCCGCCCCGGCTTCCAGCGCTGGGCTGCGGCTTTCCCGCTGACCCGCCCCGTCGCCCGTCGCGAAGCGATGGCGCTGTTCGACCTGGTGGCCGGCTTCGTCTATTCACAGGTGTTGCTGGCCTGCGTGCGCCTGAACATCTTCGATCTGCTGGCCCCTGGCCCGATGGCGGCCGATGAGCTGGCGGAACGTCTGGGCCTGGGCCTGGAAGGCGCTGAACGGCTGGTGGCTGCCGCCGTGGCCATCGAACTGCTGGAACGCCGCAGTGGCGGCCGCGTGGCCCTGGGTCGTCTGGGTGCGCCCATGGTCGGCAACCGCGCCATCGCCTCGATGGTGGAACACCACGCCACGCTGTACGCCGACCTGAACGATCCCGTGGCGCTGCTCAGGCGGGAAGGGCGGCCGGCCATGGCGGGCTACTGGCCCTACGAAGCGGCGGCCTCGTCGCAGCTCGAGTCCCCCGCGGCACTGTCCGCAGAACGGGTGGCCGAGTACTCCGCGCTGATGTCGGCCTCGCAACCCCTGGTGACGCACGAGGTCGTGGCCGCCTACCGCTTCGACCGCCACCGCCGGTTGCTCGACGTGGGCGGCGGCGAGGGCAGCTTCATCACAGCGGTGGCCGCGCAGGCGCCGCAGTTGCAGCTGATGTTGTTCGACCTGCCGGCAGTGGCCGAACGAGCCCAGGCCAGGCTCGGCAGCCAAGGATTGGGTCAGCGCGCCACCACCCATGGCGGCGACTTCTTCAACGACGAGCTGCCGCGCGGCGCGGACATCGTCACCTTGGTGCGTGTCGCGTTCGACCACCCCGACGAGCGCGTGCTGCGGCTGCTGCAGCGCGTGCGCCGTGCGCTGCCCGAGGACGGCACCCTGCTGCTCGCCGAGCCGATGGCACAGGTGCCTGGGGTCGAGGCGATGGGCGACGCCTACTTTGGTTTTTATCTGCTGGCCATGGGCCGCGGACGGCCGCGCACGGCCGCGCAGCTCTCGGCGCTGATGGTGCAGGCCGGTTTCGAGTCGGCAAGCGTCGTGCCCACCCACCAGCCTTTGCAGACCAGCGTGCTCGTGGCGCGGTGTCGTGCAGCGTAAACCCTCGAAAACAAAAGTGTCCATTTCTATTGACACTTCAAAGCGTCACCTTAAACTGACGACGTCACTGCACCTCTCCATGTCACAGCTTCTGAACCCTCTGCCCCCCATTACTGCGCTGCGCACCACCGCGGCTGCGACGCCAGCTTTCAGGAGGACCGCATGAAGACCATGGCCATCGTGCTCGAGGAACCCGAGCACATTGCATTCAGCAGTCTGGAACTCACCCCCCCTGGCGCAGACGACGTCGTCGTCGACATCGAATTCAGCGGCATCAGCACCGGCACCGAGAAGCTGCTGTGGAACGGTCGCATGCCCAAGTTCCCGGGCATGGGCTACCCGCTGGTGCCGGGCTACGAATCGGTCGGCCGCGTGGTCGAAGCCGGCCCGAATGCCCGCCACGCCGTCGGCGACCGGGTGTTCGTGCCGGGTGCCCGCTGCTACGGTGAAGTGCGCGGCCTGTTCGGTGGCGCGGCCTCCACCGTGGTGGTGGCCGATTCCCGCGTCGTGCCGGTGTCCGACACGCTGGGCCAGGAAGCTGTTCTGCTGGCGCTGGCGGCCACGGCCTATCACGCTGTCGCCGTGGGCGGCAAGCGCGAGAAGATCGTCGCCCCCGACCTCATCGTCGGCCACGGTGTGCTCGGCCGCCTGCTGGCCCGCATGACGGTGGTGGCCGGCTTCGCACCGCCCACGGTCTGGGAAACCAACGGCCGCCGCGCCCTGGGTGGCGAGGGCTACACCGTGGTCCACCCCGACGAAGACCCGCGCCGCGACTACCGCGCCATCTACGACGTCAGCGGTGATTCACAGATTCTCGACCCCTTGGTGCAGCGCCTGGCCCCGGGTGGCGAGGTGGTGCTGGCCGGCTTCTATACCGACCCCATCAACTTCGCCTTCGCGCCGGCCTTCATGCGTGAAGCCACCTTCCGCTGCGCCGCCGAATGGCAGCGCCCGGACCTGCTGGCGGTGAAGGAACTGACCGAGTCCGGCCGCCTGTCGCTGGACGGCCTGATCACCCACCACGGTGACCCCATGCATGCCGACAGTGCCTACCGCACCGCGTTCGGTGATTCCGATTGTTTGAAGATGGTCCTCGACTGGAGAAATTGCCAATGAATGCGCCCACCAATACCGTGATGTTCATGCGGGACGAGCGCCTGAAGGCCGAAGCCGCGATCGAACCCGATCCGGTGTCCAGCAGCCCCGCGGCCAAGACCACCCAGATCATCGCCATCTACGGCAAGGGCGGCATCGGCAAGAGCTTCACGCTGGCCAACCTGAGCTACATGATGGCGCAGCAGGGCAAGAAGGTCCTGCTCATCGGCTGTGATCCGAAGAGCGACACCACCAGCCTGCTGTTCGGCGGCAAGGCCTGCCCCACCATCATCGAGACGAGTTCCAAGAAGAAGCTCGCCGGTGAAGCAGTGGCCATCGGCGACGTCTGCTTCAAGCGCGACGGCGTCTACGCCATGGAGCTGGGTGGCCCGGAAGTCGGCCGCGGCTGCGGCGGGCGCGGCATCATCCACGGCTTCGAGACCCTGGAGAAGCTGGGCTTCCACGACTGGGGTTTCGACTACGTGCTGCTCGACTTCCTGGGCGACGTGGTCTGCGGCGGCTTCGGTCTGCCGATTGCACGCGACATGTGCCAGAAGGTCATCGTCGTGGCCAGCAACGACCTGCAGTCGCTCTACGTTGCCAACAACGTCTGCAGCGCGGTCGAGTACTTCCGCAGGCTGGGTGGCAACGTCGGCGTGGCCGGCATCGTCATCAACCGCGACGACGGCACCGGCGAAGCCAAGCTGTTTGCCGAGAACGTCGGCATCCCGGTCCTGGCCACCATTCCGGCCAACGACGACATCCGGCGCAAGAGCGCCAGCTACGAAATCATCGGCCGCCCCGGCACCCAGTGGGCGCCGCTGTTCGAGGAGCTGGCCACCAACGTCGCCGTCGCTCCGCCGGTGCGTCCGAAGCCGCAGACCCAGGACCAGCTGCTGGGCCTGTTCAGCGCCGAAGTGACCGGCCGCGACTTCAAGATGGAACCGGCGACGCTGTTCGACATGGTGGGCAAGAACGAGATCGTCAAGCCCACCCTCGAAGTCGTCTACGACGCCGCCTGACGCCGTTTCGCACTCACGAAGCCACGCACGACCATGAACGCAGTACCCCAAGTCCCGAACCCGGCCGCATTGGAGGCCGATGGTGTCGGCTGCCATTCCGGCAAGGACGCGATGCTGTCCGCCGCCCAGGCTGCCGGCAAGAGTGACGTGCTCCAGCAGTACGCCACGGACTACCCGCTGCCCGAAGGCACCGGACCGCACGACCAGCCGCAGAGCATGTGCCCGGCCTTCGGTTCGCTGCGGGTGGGTTTGCGCATGCGCCGCACGCACACCATCCTGAGCGGCAGCGCCTGCTGCGTGTATGGCCTGACCTTCACCAGCCACTTCTACGGTGCCCGCCGCAGCGTCGGCTACGTGCCCTTCAACAGCGAGAGCCTGGTCACCGGCAAGCTGTTCGAGGACATCCGCGACAACGTCTACAAGCAGGCCGACCCGGCCCTGTACGACACCATCGTCATCATCAACCTGTGCGTGCCCACTGCCAGCGGCGTGCCGCTGCAGCTGCTGCCCAGCCAGATCAACGGTGTGCGCATCATCGGCATCGACGTGCCCGGATTCGGCGTGCCCACGCATGCCGAGGCCAAGGACGTGCTGGCTGGCGCGATGCTGAAGGTGGCGCGTGCCGAGGCCGAAGCCGGCCCGGTGGCCGCACCCCGCACCGGTGTGTCGACCAAGCCCACGATCACCTTGCTGGGCGAGATGTTCCCGGCCGACCCGGTCGGCATCGGCATGCTGCTGGAGCCCATGGGCCTGGCCGCCGGCCCGGTGGTGCCCACGCGTGAATGGCGCGAGCTCTATGCCGCGCTGGACTGCGCGGCCGTGGCGGCCATCCACCCGTTCTACACCGCCAGCGTGCGCGAGTTTGTGGCCGCCGGCCGCAAGATCGTGGCTTCTGCACCGGTGGGCCACGACGGCACCGAAGCCTGGTTGCAAGCCATTGGCGAAGCGACCAATGTGCCCCAGGCGCTGATCGACGCGTCGAAGAACAAGTGGCTGCCCGCCATCAAGGCGGCTCTGGCGCGCACCCCCATCAAGGGCCGTGTCACCGTCAGCGGCTACGAAGGCAGCGAACTGCTGGTGGCCCGCCTGCTCATCGAAAGCGGCGCCGACGTGCCTTACGTGGGCACTGCCTGCCCGAAGACACCCTGGAGCGCGCCCGACCTGGAATGGCTGCAAGCCCGAGGTGTGCATGTGCAGTACCGCGCCAGCCTCGAGCAGGACATCCAGGCCGTGCGTGAATTCAAGCCCGACCTCGCCATCGGCACCACGCCCGTGGTGCAGGCCGCGAAGGAAGCCGCGATCCCGTCGCTGTACTTCACGAACCTCATCAGCGCACGTCCGCTGATGGGCCCGATGGGTGCCGGCTCGCTGGCCCAGGTGATCAATGCCGCGATCGGCAACCGTGAGCGTTTCAACAAGATGCGCGAATTCTTCGGCGACGTCGGCAGCGGCGACCGCGCCGGCGTCTGGGAAGGCAAGCCCGTCGAGCGCCCCGAATTCAGAGCCGAAACCAAGCGCCAGGTCATCAAGATGATGAAGAAGCGCAAGGCCGAGGAGATGATCTGATGGCCGGAAAACAACAACCCACATACGTGATCGACCACGACCGCGCCGGCGGTTACTGGGGTGCGGTCTACGTCTTCACCGCGATCAAGGGCCTGCAGGTCATCATCGACGGCCCGGTGGGCTGCGAGAACCTGCCGGTGACCAGCGTCCTGCACTACACCGACGCGCTGCCTCCGCACGAATTGCCCATCGTCGTCACCGGCCTGGGCGAGGAACAGCTGGGCCGCGAAGGCACCGAGGGTTCGATGAAGCGGGCCCATGCCGCGCTCGACCCCGACCTGCCCAGCGTGGTGGTCACGGGTTCGATCTCGGAAATGATCGGTGGCGGCGTCACCCCGGAAGGCACGACGATCGCGCGCTTCCTGCCGCGCACCATCGACGAAGACCAGTGGCAGTGCGCCAACCGCGCCATGTTCTGGCTGTGGACGAGCTACGGCCTGAAGAAGGTGCCGCAGAGAACGCCCTTTGCCGAACGCGCCGCCGGTGAGAAGCCGCGCGTGAACATCATCGGCCCGAGCTACGGTGTCTTCAACGGCCCCAGCGACCTGGCCGAGATCCGTCGCCTGGTGCAGGGCATCGGCGCCGAAGTGAACATGGTATTCCCGCTGGGCAGCCACCTGGCCGATGTCTCGCGCCTGGTCGAAGCCGACGCCAACATCTGCATGTACCGCGAGTTCGGCAGGATGTTGTGCGAAGCGCTGGAGCGCCCTTATCTGCAGGCGCCCATCGGCCTGCACAGCACCACGGCGTTCCTGCGCCAGCTGGGCGAGCTGCTCCATCTGGACCCGGAACCCTTCATCGAACGCGAGAAGCACACCACGATCAAGCCGATCTGGGACCTGTGGCGCAGCGTGACGCAGGACTTCTTCGGCACCGCCAACTTCGCGGTCGTGGCCGGCGAGACCTACGCCCGCGGCATCCGCCACTTCCTGGAAGACGAACTGGGCCTGCCCTGCAACTTCGCGGTGTCGCGCATTGCCGGCAGCAAGACCGACAGCGAAAGCGTGCGCCAGATGACGCACACGAACACGCCGCTGGTGATGTTCGGCAGCTACAACGAACGCATGTACCTGGCCGAGAAATCGGCACAGGGCGGTGGCCACGGCCCCAAGCCCACCTTCATTCCGGCCTCGTTTCCGGGCGCGATCATCCGCCGCCACACGGGCACGCCGTTCATGGGTTATGCCGGCGCCACCTACATCGTGCAGGAGTTCTGCAACGCCCTGTTCGACGCGCTGTTCTTCATCCTGCCGCTGGGCACCGAGCTCGACAAGGTCGACGCCACCCCGGCAGCCCATGGGCACCGCACCGAAAACGATGCGCGCCCCTGGGACGACGAAGCCCAGGCGGCCCTGCAGGACCACGTGCAGCAGCAGCCGGTGCTGGTGCAGATCTCGGCCGCCAAGCAGTTGCGCGACCGGACCGAACACGACGCAAGGAACGCGGGTGAAGCCCGCGTCACGCTGCAACGGGTGCTCAAGTCATTGGGCATCACGGCAGCACAACACACACAGAGGGAGCCCGCATGAACCTGCGCGGCTTCATCACCCCGATGTCACGGCAACTCGCTGTGTCTGCCCATGGTGCGCGGGCTCTTAGTGCGCACGCGGTCGCAAGACCGGTTTGGAAGGAAATTAGCCATGGCTGAAAGAAAAGGCTCGATCTCGGGCCTCACTGACGACGAGGCCCAAGAATTTCACACCTACTACATCCAGGGTTTCGTGGGCTTCACGGCAATCGCCGTCGTTGCACACATCCTGGTGTGGGTGTGGCGTCCCTGGCTCTGATCGCCTGAAGATTTAAACCCACTCTAGGGGAAACCAAATGTCTCACGTCCAAACAGCAATACCCAAGCCCCTGATGGTGGGTGAATCCAGAAGTTTCTGGTTCATCTTCACGCTGGGATTCACGGTGTTTCTGGCCATTGCCCTCTTCGGGCAGTTGCTGGGCTGGCATTGGCGAACCTGGTTGCCGGGTGCAGAGGGCGTAAAGTCCATTTTTGGCGGTGTCAAGGCAGCTGTATATACCTTCATGTCGCATTTAACCTAGGAGCTTGGAATCATGTGGAGAATTTGGCGTTTGTTCGACCCGTTGCGTACGATGGTCGCCCAAGGCATTTTCCTGTTCGGTCTGGCAGCGATGATTCACCTCATCCTGTTGAGCACCAACAAATTCAACTGGATGGACGGCCCGCGCACAGCGGCCGTGGCGTCCGCCAACGCACCGCTGCCCGCAGCGGTCAGTTCGGTCGCGAAGTAACGGTTGTTCGAATGGCAGTACCGGCGAGATTCGGTACGCGGGGCAGGGCCCCAAAAGCCCGCCCCGTATTGCCGCGGATTTAGCGAATACACACTCGCCATGCAGCCTCGGAATGACGGCGTTGCAGGGTCGGAGGAATTGACATGGCCATGCTGAGCTTCGAAAGAAAATACCGCGTTCGCGGTGGGACCCTGGTCGGAGGTGATCTCTTCGATTTTTGGGTCGGACCGTTCTACGTGGGATTCTTCGGCGTCACGACGCTGTTCTTCTCGCTGCTGGGCACGGCTTTGATACTGTGGGGCGCGGCCTTGGGCCCGACCTGGAATCTGTGGCAGATCAATATTGCGCCACCAGATCTTTCATATGGCCTGAGACTCGCGCCCCTGGCCGAGGGCGGGCTTTGGCAGATCATCACCGTGTGTGCACTGGGTGCCTTTGGCTCCTGGGCGCTGCGCGAAGTCGAGATCTGTCGAAAACTGGGCATGGGCTACCACGTCCCCGTGGCGTTCACCTTCGCCATCTTTGCCTATTTCACGCTGGTCGTGATCCGTCCGGTGCTGCTCGGTGCCTGGGGCCACGGCTTCCCGTACGGCATCTTCAGCCACCTCGACTGGGTGTCGAACGTCGGTTACCAGTACCTGCACTTCCACTACAACCCGGCCCACATGCTGGCCATCACCTTCTTCTTCACGACCACGCTCGCGTTGTCGATGCACGGGGGCCTGATCCTGTCGGCCACCAACCCGGCCAAGGGTCAGTTGGTGAAGACGCCAGAGCACGAGGACACCTTCTTCCGCGACGCCATCGGCTATTCGGTGGGTTCGCTGGGCATTCACCGGCTGGGTCTGTTCCTGGCGCTCGCTGCCGTCTTCTTCAGTGCCGTGTGCATCGTCATCAGCGGACCGTTCTGGACGAAGAGCTGGCCCGAATGGTGGGGCTGGTGGCTGAACCTGCCGATCTGGTCGCAATGGCCGCTGCAGTGAAGCACCAGGAACACCGGAGCAAACAATCATGATGGTCGAATACCAAAACCTCTTCACCGCCGTGCAGGCCAGCGGACCTGCAGAAGCCGGCATCGCCCTGCCAGCCGGCGACAGCCCGCGCACCGGCAAGGAGCCGATGCACGTCCACCTGATCGGACGCTTCGGCAACGCCCAGATCGGCCCGATCTACCTCGGCGGCCTGGGGCTGGCTTCCCTGATCCTCGGCACGCTGGCCTTCAACATCATCGGCTTCAACATGCTGGCCCAGGTCAACTGGGACCCGGTGCAGTTCATCCGGCAGCTGTTCTGGCTGTCGCTGGACCCCCCGGCGCCGGGTTATGGCCTGTCGCTGGCGCCGATGAACGAAGGCGGGTGGTGGCAGATCACCGGCCTGCTGCTGACGACGTCGATCCTGCTCTGGTGGGTGCGCATGTACACCCGGGCCCGCGCCCTCGGTCTTGGCACACACGTGGCCTGGGCGTTCGCGGCAGCGATCTGGCTGTTCCTGGTGCTGGGCCTTTTCCGCCCGGTGCTGATGGGAAGCTGGAGCGAGGCGGTGCCTTTCGGCATCTTCCCGCACCTGGACTGGACGGCGGCGTTTTCGCTGCGCTACGGCAACCTCTTCTATAACCCCTTCCACGCCCTTTCCATTGCCTTCCTGTACGGTTCTGCCCTGTTGTTTGCCATGCACGGTGCAACGATCCTGGCGGTCAGCCGCTACGGTGGCGACCGCGAGATCGAACAGATCACAGACCGCGGCACCGCCAGCGAGCGGGCTGCCCTGTTCTGGCGCTGGACCATGGGCTTCAACGCCACGATGGAATCGGTGCACCGCTGGGCCTGGTGGTTCGCTGTGCTCTGCCCGCTGGCAGGTGGCATCGGCATCCTGCTGACCGGCACCGTGGTCGACAACTGGTACCTCTGGGCCGTCAAGCATGGCGTCGCGCCCCCGTATCCCGCCCTTTACCCGACCGTGATCGATCCGGCCACGCTGATCCAGGGAGCCAAGTGACATGAGCCGAATGAGACGATTGACCACAGCGGCGCTGGCCGGGGTCGTGGTGTTGCTGGCAGGCTGCGAACGCCCGCCGGTCGACCCTGTCCAGCGCGGCTACCGCGGCACCGGCATGGAGGTGGTTTACAACCCCCGCACCGTGGCTGCGCAGGTGCCCCTGAACCAGCCGCCGGCACCTCCAGGACCCGCTGCCCCCAACGAAGGGCCGAAAGCCGGCCAGGTCTACCAGAACGTGAAGGTGCTCGGCGACCTGAGCGTGGCCAACTTCAACCGCCACATGGCCAGCATCACGGCCTGGGTGGCGCCGGAGCAGGGCTGTGCCTACTGCCACAACGTGCAGAACTTCGCCGACGACAGCCTGTACACCAAGGTGGTCGCCCGGCGCATGATCCAGATGACGCAGAAGGTCAACGCCGACTGGAAGCCGCACGTGGCCGCCACTGGCGTCACCTGCTACACCTGCCACCGCGGCAAGCCGGTGCCGGCGCAGATCTGGTTCACGGCCGATACGAAGGATCGCAAGGCGAATTTCCTGGGCAACCTGAACGGCCAGAACACTCCGGCGCGCACGGTGTCCATGAGCTCGCTGCCGAACGATCCGTTCACGCCTTATCTGCTGCAGGCCAAGCCGATCCGCGTCAATGCCAATACGGCGCTGCCCACCGGCAACCGCAGCAGCATCCAGCAGACCGAGCACACGTTTGCGCTGATGACGCACTTCAGCTCGTCGCTGGGGGTGAACTGCACGTATTGCCACAACACCCGCCAGATCGGTGGCGACTGGAACGGCAATCCGCCGCAGCTGGTGACGGCATGGCACGGCATCCGCATGGTGCGTGAGGTGAACAATGACTACATGGTCGGCCTCACCGAAGTCTTCCCGGCGCACCGCAAGGGCCCCACGGGAGACGTCGCCAAGGTGAACTGCGCCAGTTGCCACCAGGGCGCCTTCAAGCCGCTGTACGGCGCGCAGATGGCCAAGGACTTCCCGGAGCTGCTGTCCTACGCCAAGCCTGGCGACGGGCTGCCGCCGCCACTGTCCGAGGCCGCGCGGTCGGTGCTGTACTTCAACGTCGGCAGCGCAACGCTGGAAGGCGAACAGGCCAAGGGCTTGGTGCAACTCGTGGCCACGATGACGGCGCAGCCGGCCACCCAGGTCACGATCTCGGGTTACCACTCTGCTTCGGGCGATCTGGCGAGCAACCAGGAACTGGCGAAGAACCGTGCCCTGAGCGTGCGCGATTCGCTGGCCGCAGCGGGCATCGCCGGCACACGTGTCGTGCTCGACAAGCCCATCCAGGCCGAAGCCAACATCGCTGGCGAAGATCCGGTCGCCCGGCGTGTCGAAGTCACGCTGAAGTAAGGCGGCGGGCACGCAGGCGGGTGTGCACGTCATGAGCTACCGGGTCAGCCACGGGGCCGACGCCCTGCCAGGGGCACCTGTCGTGGCGGGTGCGCCCGCCACGGACGAGGCCAGGCCCGCGCCGCAGCCGTTCGGCGACGAGGTGGTGGTCATGCTGCTGGCCGACGTGGCCCCGGCCTGGCGGCTGTGGGGCTGGTGGCGCATCATGCGGGGCGGCCAGAGCTTTCGCGGCATCCCCGGGCTGCGCTTTGCCAAGGCTCTGGGCAGCGGTTTCGAGGGAGGGTTCGGTCTTCGGCCGAGCCGATCCCGCCAGGGCGTGTTCGCGGTCTTCGACAACGAAGCCGCGGCCGACCGATTCGTGGCTGAATCCCCCACCGTCGCGTCGTTCCGGGCGCGAACGAGCGAACTGTGCGTGGCCAAGCTGCGCGCCTGGTCCAGCCGCGGCACCTGGAACGGCCAGACGCTGCAACCCAGCGCACCGGTGCCGGTTGCCGCGCAAGGCGCCGTGCCGGTGGCGGCACTCACGCGTGCTTCCATCCAGCCGCGCAAGGCCCTGGCCTTCTGGCGCAAGGCGCCACCTGCCCAAGATTCCCTGGCCCAGGCTCCGGGATGCTGGCTCGCCGTGGGCCTGGGCGAAGCGCCCCTGCTTCGCCAGGCCACCTTCAGCGTCTGGGAAAGCGTGGCGGCCATGGACGCCTATGCCCGAAGCGGCGCGCACCTGGCGGCCATCCGTGCTTCGGCGCTTGAGGGCTATTTCTCGGAATCGATGTTCACGCGATTCGTGCCAGTGGCCCTGCAAGGTCGCTGGAACGGCACGGTGTACGACAGCCCATGAGCGCCGGCGTGGCGCCCACCGATCATCGCGTCGTCGTGGTGGGCGCCGGCATCGGGGGCCTGGTCAGCGCTCTGCTGCTGGCCTGCCGGGGATTGCCGGTGACGCTGGTCGACGCCGCTGCGGCCCCTGGCGGCAAGATGCGACAGGTGATGGTGGACGGCGCTGCCATCGATGCCGGCCCCACCGTGTTCACGATGCGCTGGGTGTTCGACCAGATCCTGGCCGAAGCGGGCGTAAAGCTCGAAGACCTGCTGCGCCTGTCACCGTTGTCGGTGCTGGCGCGCCATGCCTGGCGCGGCCAGCCCGACACCCTGGACCTGTTCGCCGACCTGCAGCGCAGCGCCGACGCCATCGCGCGATTCAGCAGCCCGGCCGAGGCCAGGCGCTTCCTGGGCTTCTGTGCCCAGGCCAAGAAGGTCTACCAGACGCTCGAGGGCCCATACATCCGGTCTGAACGTCCCAGCATGCTGAGCCTGGGGATGGACCTGGGTCCTCGCGGCCTGGGCGTGCTGGCCGGCCTGGGTCCGTTCGCCAGCCTGTGGCGCTCGCTGGGGCGGCATTTTCACGACGCGCGCCTGCAGCAGCTGTTCGGCCGCTATGCCACCTATTGCGGCGCCTCGCCCTGGGCTGCACCGGCCACGCTGATGCTCGTGGCCCAGGTCGAACTCGACGGCGTCTGGGCGGTCGAGGGCGGCATGCATGCCGTGGCCCTGGCCCTGGCCGACCTGGCGCAGCGCAAGGGTGTGGACCTGCGCTGCGGCCAGGCGGTGCAGGAGATCCAGCTGCGCCAGGGTCGTGTCTGCGGCGTGCGCCTGGCCGACGGGCAGGCACTGCCCGCCGACTCGGTCGTCTTCAACGGCGACGCCCACGCCCTGGCCAGCGGCCTGCTTGGTGCGGCCGTGCAGACCGCCACCCCGCCCACGACGCAGAAGGACCGGTCGCTGTCGGCCGTGACCTGGGCGCTGCGCGCGCGCAGCAGCGGCTTTCCGCTGGTGCGCCACAACGTATTCTTCGATACGGATTACCGCAGCGAATTCGACGACATCTTTCGTCAGCAAAGGCTGCCGAGGCAGGGCACGGTGTATGTCTGCGCGCAAGACCGCAACGACAGCGCCCGGGCCGCCGGCGGTGAAGCGGCGCCCGAGCGCCTGCTGTGCCTGGTCAACGCCCCGGCCGACGGCGACCAGCCCGCCGGCGCCAGCGCGCGCAGCTTCGACCCCCTGGAGACCGACCCATGCGAACAACGGAGCCTGGCGCTGCTGCGCCAGTGCGGCTTGAACCTGCAATGGGAACCCCATCAGGCCGTGCGCACGACGCCGCAGCAGTTCCATCAGCTCTTCCCGGCCACGGGCGGGGCCCTGTACGGGCGGGCGACCCACGGCTGGATGTCGTCGTTCAGCCGCCCGTCGGCGGCCAGCGCGATCCCGGGCCTGTTCCTGGCGGGGGGCAGCGTGCACCCGGGTCCGGGGGTGCCGATGGCGGCGATGTCGGGGCGACTGGCGGCCGCGACGCTGCTGGCGCACCTCGATTCGACCAGCCGGTCGCGCCGGGTGCATATCTCTGGTGGTATCTCGACGCCCTCAGTGACGACGGTGCCCACGGCCTGACGATCATCGCCTTCGTCGGCAGCGTCTTTTCCAGCTACTACGCCTGGGCCCAGCGCCGGCAGTCCCGCGGCGGTGCGCCGGCGGTGGCCGACAACTTCTGCAGCATCAACGTGGCGCTCTACGGCGGCGGCGCACGACGCTGGACCATGACCGAACGCGGCCAGCGGCACGTGCAGCGCACCGCCAGCAGCTTCACGGTGGGACCGAGCAGCCTGCGCTGGGACGGCCAGAGCCTGGTCTTCGACCTGCACGAGGTCGGCGTGCCCTTGCCCCGCCGGGTGGACGGAACGGTGCGTGTCTGGCCGCGGGCGCTGAGCCGGTTCAACGCCGCGCTCGATGATGGCGGTCGGCACCGCTGGGGTCCGATCGCGCCGTGCTCTCACGTTGAGGTGAAGCTGGATCGCCCCGGCCTGGCCTGGTCGGGAGACGGATACTTGGACAGCAACGAGGGCGACGAGCCCATCGACCGCCCGTTCACCGAATGGGACTGGTCGCGCGGCCTGCTCGCCGACGGCAGCACCGCGGTGATCTACGACGTGCGCCAGAAACAGGGCAGCGATCGCATCATCACCCAGCGCTTCCACCCCGACGGCCGCAGCGAGGCTTTCGAGCCGCCGCCACGCCAGGCCCTGCCGCGCACCGCCTGGCGCATCGGCCGCAGCATGCGCAGCGACCCGGGCCTGCCCGCACAGGTGGAGCAGACGCTGGAGGACACGCCGTTCTATGTGCGCTCGGTGCTGCAGAGCAGCCTGTTCGGCGAACGGGTGACCTCGGTGCACGAGACGCTGAACGTGCCGCGCCTGGTGTCGCTGCCGGTGCGCTGCATGCTGCCCTGGCGCATGCCCAGGCGCGGCTAGTTCGCAGCGACCGGCTTCGGCGGGCCGGCTCGGACCGGGTCAGTGCAGCTTGTCCTGGGGTGGGCGCGGCTTGAAGGCATCGGGCCGGTAGACGTTGCCGTCGCGTTCGACGGGCTTGCCCTCTCGTGCCAGCCGTCGGGCCCGTTCGATCACGTCCTGGGCTTCCTGCTCGGCTTCACGCAACACCTCATGCTCGGTCTCGACCCGGGTCTTGAACTCGGACCTGGGGCCGGTCTGGCGTTCGCCGCGACGTTCGGGCACGCGGGGCATCCTGGGCATGTGCGGCTTGTTGGCGGCCCGCAGGTCGGTGCGGCGGGCGGGGCGCGGCACACCGCCGCGGCGCGTGCGCAGCCGAAGCCAGAGTTGGCGCAGTCCCTGGTCGATGGGACGTCGCCACCGCGGCGGCAGGAACATGTGCACGAGCAGGGCGAAGCAAACTGCTGCGCCTGTCAATGCGAGGATCGTCTCCGCCATGCCTCGGATGGTAGCGGTGTCGGACGCTTTCAGGGGCGCCGCTGATCGTCTTGCGCGTCACCCGCGTCGGAAATGGCCTGGCCCGCCCGGTCCTGGTCCTGGCCCTGGTCCTGGTCCTGGTCGCGCCGGGCGCTGGCGGCTTCGCGGTCGCGCCGCACCGAACGCAGCTGACACCAGCCGAAGGCCAGCACGCCGCCGAACACCAGCACCAGCTCGATCAGGATGACGGGAAGGTTCTCCGACACGCGCTGGTCGCGCCGGGCTCAGTTCAGCACGCCGCGGGCCTGCTGGCGGGCGACGGCCTCGCGCTCGTGCAGCGCGATCACCCAGCCCAGTCGTTCACCCAGGGGGCGGCGGTTGCCCAGTACCGATTTGGCGGTGCTGGCTGCGGCGTCGACCAGGAACTGCACGGCGGGCAGCACCGGCAGCGCCGCGGCGGGCTGGCCGCCGGGCAGCACGGCGGCCCCTGCGGCACGGGCCATAAGCGCCCGCTTGCGCTGCTTGCTGACGACGACGCGCCGGCTGATCGAGTCCAGCCCCTCGCGGCGCAACTGGTCGCCGATCTCGGCGTAGACCAGGCGTGCCGCGCGGATGGCCGGGCGGCAGTCGCGCGGCAGTTCTGCAATGCCGTGCTCCGAGCGCTGGTACAGCATGTCGGCATGGCTGAGCAGGCGCCCGACGACACCGGCCACGGCTTCGTCGAAGACCGGGCGGGCCATCCAGGCGGCGATGTCGATGCCGGCTTCGCGCAGCCACTGGCGCGGCAGGTACAGGCGGCCGGCACGGGCGTCCTCGCCCACGTCACGCGCGATGTTGGTCAGCTGCATCGCCACGCCCAGGTCGCAGGCGCGGGCCAGGGCGGTCGGGCTGGCGGCGCCCATCACCAGCGACATCATCGCGCCCACCGTGGCGGCCACGCGGGCGGCATAGGATTCGGTGTCGGCCAGGGTTTCGCAGCAGCGCTGCTGGGTGTCCCACAGGAAGCCCTCGAGCAGCGCGTCGGGCAGTGCCCGGGGAATGGCGTGGCGGTGCACCACGCCGGCCAGCGCGATGTCGGCGTCGATGGCGCGGGGCCGGCCGTCGTAGATGGCGTCGAGCCGGAAGACGAGGTCGGTCATGGCCGCGGCCGGGTCGGTGCCCAGGTCGATGGCGTCGTCGGCCAGACGACAGAAGGCGTAGAGCGCGGTCGCCGGTGCCCGCACCCGGGCCGGCAACAGCAGCGAAGCAGCGAAGAACGACTTGGAGCCGCCGCGCATCAGCACGCGCAGGCGCTCGTGGGCCTCGGGGTCGTTGCTCGCCGGAACTGCATGGCTGCGGGTGGAAGAAGAAGGGCGGCTCAGCAGGCTGGCGAGTTGATTCATAGGCCTTGGCTTGTTTTCAGCGAGCCGCGATGAGCGGCGGAGCTTCGGGAATGGCGCTGGCGGGCAGGCCGTTGCGGGCCGTGCCCTGGCGGCGCATGGCCCAGCGCCAGAGGGCGGTGGAGGGCAGCGGCAGGACCAGCAGCAGGTGTTCCACCACCGCCATCACCAGCAGCGTGGCCACCAGCGTCGTGCCGACGATTTCTGCGGCGCTGACGCCCGGGGACTGCAGGCCCACCACCAGGTAGGCCACCCAGCCGATGCCGCCGGCCACCGACCAGGGCAGCAGCGCGTTCATGGGCCGGTGCCTGAAGAAGCTGCCCATGTAGGCCAGATGGGCGGGCAGGAATTCTTCGCTGAGGTTGCGCACCCCCAGGAACAGGTTGAACTTGGCGCTCACCCGCATCACCCACAAGAGCACGAAGGTGAGCGTGCCCACCTGGTTGGCCTGGCCCCAGGTGATGGCCACGATCAGCGCACCCACCGCGAGGATGGCGAGCTCGTGCCACAGGATGGCCGCCACGGCCGCGCGGAAGCGTGGCCAGCCTTCGACGCCGGCAGGCAGCGGCGTGCGCCGCGGGCCGGTGATCCAGCCGGTCAGGAAAGTCAGCTCGTGCCAGCCCCAGACCAGCAACGCGCAGGTGAAGGCGCAGTACGCGCCGGCCAGGCTGGTCTGGTCGGCCGTGTGCGCCAGCCCGACCAGCGCCGCCACACCCAGCGCAGACGACAGAAACAGGCTCCAGCGGAAGGTGGTGCGGGGCAGGTTGTCCAGCAACAGCACGATGCCGGTGCAGAACCACCACATGAACACGGCAAAGCCGATTGCGATCCAGGGACTGCTCATCGCTTCAATCACGTTGTGGCGAGGGCCGGCCTCACCAGGCCGGGGCCACGCGCACCTGCATCGGCAGGTCGTGGCGTTTCACCGGCATCACGAACAGCCGGCCGAAAGTGAGTGCCGCCTGGGCGGCCAGGCCGGCCTGGGCCAGCTTGCCCATCACGCCGCCGCGGGCCTTGGCCGCATCGATGCGCATCTGCAGCTGGAACAGGTGGTCCAGGCCGGCGCGGAAGGCGGGTGCGTCGGTGTCCAGCGAGATCGGGAAGACCTGCTTGCTGATCTCGGTGGTGATGCGGAAGACCTCGTAGTCGTACGTGGTCGGGTCCAGTCCCATGGCGGCCTTCAGCATGGGCCGGGTGTGGTCGCGCACGTACATGGTGGCGTACACGGCCAGCAGGAAGAAGCGGATCCACAGCAGGTTGCCGCCGCGCAGCAGATGCGGTTGCGCGCGCATCATCAGGGCGAAGCTTTCACCGTGGCGGAATTCGTCGTTGCACCACCGCTCGAACCAGCGAAAGATGGGGTGGAAGCGCTTTTCCGGATGACGTTCGAGCTGGCGGAAGATGGTGATGTATCGCGCGTAGCCGATCTTTTCCGACAGGTAGGTGGCGTAGAAGATGTACTTCGGCTTGAAGTAGGTGTACTTCTTCGTGCGCTTCAGGTCGCCCAGGTCCAGGCCGATGCCGAAGTCCTTCAGGCTCTGGTTGATGAAGCCGGCGTGGCGCGATTCGTCGCGCGCCATGTAGCGCATCAGGGCCTTGATGTCGGGGTTGGTGATGTTCTTCTGGATCTCGTTATAGAGAATGCAGCCGCTGAATTCGCTGGTCACGCTGCTGATCAGGAATTCCAGGAATTCCTGGCGCAGTTCCGGGCTGACCTTGCCGAAGACTTCTTCCACTTCGGTGGCGAACTCGGGCGTGCGCTGGAAGTGGTCGTGGTTGTTGTCGCCTTCGTACTCGGCCATCATCGCGTCCCAGTCGGCACGCACGGGCTCGACGCTCAGGGCGTCCATCGCCTTGAAGTCGGTGGTGTAGAAGCGCGGCGTCAGCATCGTCTCGGTCTTGGCCTTGCGGGCCGCGTCTTCCGACGACTTGATGGTGTCCAGGGTGGCTGCGTTCATGGCGGTTTCCTTACTGCGAAACGGGTGGGGTCGTCATGCCGGGCTGCAGCCAGCGGCGGTAGACGGCGGAATTGGTCGGGCCGAAGGACTCCAGGTCCAGGCGTTCGCCGGTGGCGGGGTCGAGCAGGGTGAGGCGGCCGTCGGTGCGGGCGATCAGCTCGAAAGCCGGGCCGGAACCGATGCCCCGCATCTTGCGTTCGCGCACCAGCGCACGCAGCGAACCGCGCAGGAAGCCGGCTTCGCCCGACACGCTGTCGATCTGGGCGCCGGTGCGGGCGTCGAGCACCCTGACGCTGCCGCCCGCGCCGTCTTCGAAGCGCAGGCTGCGCTGGGCCGCGGTGGGCGCGTCGGGCGTGCGGATCTCGGTGCCCGACAGGCGGACAGCGGCCACGCCGAGCAGCGTGGCCAGCAGCAGCGCGCCCAGGGCCAGCACGGCCTTGCGCGGCAGGGCTTCTGGTGCGGGTTTGTTCATCAGGGCAGACATCGCCGGCCTCGCACGGTCAGGCGGCCTGGGCGCGCGGCAGCACCGGCGTGCCGGTGGCGGCAGCCACGCGGGGCTCGCTGCGCTGTTCAGGGCGTGCTTCGGTGCGCACGGCAGCCGGCAGGGCGACCTCGTCCTGCGCCGCCTTCCAGGCGCTGGACAGCACCTCGCCGACCTGGCGGGCGTCCTTCAGGCCGCGCAGCATCGGCTGCGGGCGGGCCAGGTGCCAGGGGCGGGCGTGGGGCCAGAGCTGCAGGATGGCGATGCGCTCACCGGCCTTCAGGGTGATGGGCAGGTCGCCGTGGCCGTCTTTCCCGCGCACCAGCAGGCCCGCGGCCTCGATGCGCTTGAAAGGCAGGTTGTAGGCCACCGTGAGCACGATGCCGATGCGCATGATGACGCGCCGGTCGGTGATGGTGTAGACCGTGGTTCGCGCCGCCAGGCGCGCCAGCACGAGCATGATGGCCACCGCGATGCCCGCCATCGGCGCCAGCCAGGCCCAGCTTTTCAGGACCTCGAACATCGTTCCGCCATCGGCCAGCACGAAGGCCGCGCGCAGCGCCAGGATCACGGCGAAGTAAAAGGCCAGCTTGCGTGCATGGAACACCTCCAGCGCCAGCGCCTTCCATTCCGGCGAGCCCTGCCACAGCAGCTTCTCGCCTGGCGGCAACATTTCTGGCAGGCCGTATTGCGGCTCGAACTCGTGTTCGTGGCCCTGGCTGTGGCGGTGGCCCTGGTGTGGGGTGCGAACGGCTTTCATGCGGTACTCCTTGATAAGCGCGCGGGATGGCAACGGCGGCTGTGCGATGCGGGTGGGGTGGGTCGGGCTGGCGGCGTCAGATCAGGGGTTCTGCGCGCTGCGGGTCGGCGTACAGGGTGCCGGCGCCGTAGTACGCCATGACCTTGTCTTCTTCGAGGAAGGTGATCTGGTCCTCGCGCTTGATGCCGGGCACCTGGGCGAACTGACGGCCCATGATCGAACGCACCTGCACGACGTCTGACTTGATGCGGGCGAAGTTGACCGGCAGCATGACCGTGCGTGAACCGTCGGCCAGCTTCACCTCGAGGTAGCGGAACTGGCTTTCGCTGTGGTCGATCCAGAGATCGCTGACGGTGCCACCCACCACGCCGTCGGCGCCCACCACCGGCACGCCACGCGGGTCGCTGTTCTTGGCGTTGACGGTGAAGTCGGGCGAGAAGCGCAGCGGCTGCAGGCGCGGATGGCCATGGCTCGTCATGTCGGGCACGTCGGCACGGTCGGCCCAGGCGCCAGGGCCCACGCCGTCGAGCATGGGGTTGGCGTTGACGGGCTGCATCGGGGCGCCGATCCAGCCGTGCGAAGGCTCGGCCATGAGCTTTTGCGGGCTGACCTTGTCGTTGGGCACCGAGAACTCACCGCCGTTGGGCAGCAGGTAGGTCTTGGGATCGGGCATCGGCCAGCCGGTGATCATGCCCCGGCCGGACTCAGTTTCCATCGGGTAGCCCTCGCGGTGACCTTCGCGCACGAGGTAGTAGACGATCCCGAAAAAGAAGATCCAGAACGCGTACAGAACCAGCTGTGCGACGTCGACGTATTGGGTGATGGCACCAGTGCCCATATCTTTCTCCTTGAAAACGGCTGGATGGATCTAGCCGGGTAGATCGGCCAGGCCGAAACGGTTGCCCATGGGGCGTTCGGCACGCTGCGGCGACTGGCGCCTCACCAACGGACCGATCGCCACCAGGGCTGCAAACAACATCAACATTTCCAGGTGGTACACCGTGCCGTAGCCGGTGACCGGGGTCTGCAGGACCTGGCCGAGCCATCCGCCCATGGCCAGGTGGTCCACGGCGTCGCGCAGGGCGCCACCGGTCAGCACGGCCAGGCCGGCGGCGCTGGCCTGCACGGCGCCCCAGGCGCCCAGGGCCATGCCGATGTGGCGCTTGCTCTCCAGGGCCATCGCCGCGGTCAGGGTGCCCACCGCAAAGAGGCCGCTGCCGAAGCCGATGAAGAAGGTGCCGGTGCGGAACATCCAGGCGGCTTCGGCCGGGGCGGCGAAGATCACCGCCGAGAACGCCGGCAGACCGATGACCGCACCCAGGGCCGCGACCCGGATCGGGTCGGCGCCACGCATCAGGAAGCGCGCCGACAGGGCGAAGGCCAGCAAGGCGCCGGCGGCCATCACCGCGGTGAGGGCACTGGTGGCGCTGACGCTCAGGCCGAGGATCTGCCCGCCGTAAGGCTCGAGCACGATGTCCTGCATGTTGAAGGCGGCGGTGCCCAGGCCGGTGGCCCACAGGAACCGGCGCGCCTGGGGCTGCGCGATGAAGGCACGCCACTGCGGCCCGAAGGCCGGCCGCGGGTCGGTCTTGAGGCGGCGCACGGTGCTGCGGGGTTCCTGTTTCCAGGCCGCAGCCAGATTCAGCAGCACCGACAACAGCGCCGCGCCCTGCACCACCTGCACCAGCTTCTTGTCGCTGAACTCGGCCAGCAGGGCCGAGGCGACGAAGCCACCCGCCACCATGCCCACCAGCAGCATCACGTACATCAGGGCCACCACGCGGGGGCGGGCCTCTTCGCTGGACAGGTCGGTGGCCAGGGCCAGGCCGGCGGTTTGTGTCGTTTGCAGGCCCGCGCCCACCAGCAGGAAAGCGAGGCCAGCGGCCAGATGACCGAGCCAGGCCATCCCGAGCTGGCCATCGCCGGTCAGCACCAGCAGCGCAAACGGCATGATCGCCAGACCGCCGAACTGCAGCAGCGTGCCGATCCAGAGGTAAGGCACCCGGCGCCAGCCCAGCACCGAGGCGTGGTGGTCGCTGCGGAAGCCGATGAAGGCGCGAAAGGGTGCCGCCAGCAGGGGCAGGGCCACCATCAGGGCCACCAGCCAGGCGGCCATGTGCAGCTCGACGATCATCACGCGGTTCAGCGTGCCCACCATCAGCGCCGCAGCCATGCCCACCGAGACCTGGAACAGGCTCAGGCGCAGCAGACGGCCGAGCGGCAGGTCGGCGCTGGCGGCGTCTGCGAAAGGCAGCAGGCGCGGCAGCCACTGCCGTGCAAGTGCGTCCAGCGCCGGCGGCAGCTGGGTGCGACGACGGATCGCGGCCATGGACTTCACGGGCGCTTCCACTCCAGGGCCTGCGACTTGTAGAAGCCACCGGTGATGAGCTCGAACCGGCCGGTGTGCCAGTGCGCCAGTGACGCGTCGGCAGACATCAGGTCCTGCAGGGTCTCGGGCGTCACGGGTTCGATCGCGGGTGAGCGGTCGCCGCGCGGGAACAGCCTGCCGACGCCCAGCATCAACATCGTGGCCGGCGTGCGCGGTGCGGCGGTGAAGACGATCGACTGGCTGGTGCGTGCGGCCAGGCGTGAGAGCGCGGCCACGATGTCGCCGGCGCGGTAATGGATGAGGGAGTCCATGGCCACGACGTGATCGAACTCGCCGAGGGCGGAGTCGAGCATGTCGCCGCTGCGGAAGTCGATGCTGCCGTGCCCGAGGGATTCGGGCAGACGCTCGCGCGCCAGGCCCACGAGCGTGGGCGACAGGTCGATGGCCACGACCTCGGCGCCGCGCCTGGCCGCTTCGACGGCCAGAGCGCCGGTGCCGCAGCCGGCGTCGAGCACGCGGCGGCCGCGCAGGTCTTCCGGCAGCCACGACAGCAGCGTGCTGCGCATGCGGTCACGGCCTTCACGCACGGTGGCGCGCACGCGGCCCACGGGAGCGGTGGACGTCAGACGGGCCCAGGCCTGGGCGGCGGTGCGGTCGAAGTACTGCTCGAGCTCGCCGCGGCGGGTGGTGTAGGTGGGGTTGTTCATGTCCTGGTGCTCGCTCAATCGAAGCCCAGCAGGTCGAAGATGTCGCGGTCCTTCATCGGCACCGCATTCAGCGGTTCCGACCCCAGCCACAGGGCGGCGGCCAGGCGCATGTATTCCTTCTTCACCGCCTCGAGCTCCGGCGAGGTCTCCATCTCGAACAGCGTGCTCTTCTTCAGGCGGCTGCGGCGGATGACGTCCAGGTCGGGGAAGTGGGCGGCCAGCTTCAGGCCGATCTTGTCGTTGTACTTGTCGATCTGGTCGGTGGCCGCGCTGCGGTTGGCGATGACGCCCCCCAGCCGCACGTTGTAGTTCTTCGCCTTCGCGCCGATGGCCTGCACGATGCGGTTCATGGCGAAGATCGAGTCGAAGTCGTTCGCGGTGACGATGAGCGCGCGGTCGGCGTGCTGCAGCGGCGCGGCAAAACCGCCGCAGACCACGTCGCCCAGGACGTCGAAGATGACGACGTCGGTGTCTTCGAGCAGGTGGTGCTCCTTCAGCAGCTTGACGGTCTGGCCGACGACGTAGCCGCCGCAACCGGTTCCGGCGGGGGGGCCGCCTGCTTCGACACACATGACCCCGTTGTAGCCCGGGAAAACGAAGTCTTCTACGCGGAGTTCCTCGGGGTGGAAGTCCACCGTTTCCAGCACGTCGATGACCGTGGGCAGCATCTTCTTCGTCAGTGTGAAGGTGCTGTCGTGCTTCGGGTCGCAGCCGATCTGCAGCACGCGCTTGCCCAGATGAGAAAACGCGGCCGACAGGTTGCTGCTGGTGGTGCTCTTGCCGATGCCGCCCTTGCCGTAGATGGCGAAGACCTTGGCGGTGCCGATCTTCAGGTTCGGGTCCAGCTGCACCTGCACGCTGCCTTCACCGTCGAGGCCACGCGAGGTGGGGGCGGGGCCGCGGCGGATGCCGGACACGGGGATCGATGCAACTTCACTCATACGACTACTCCTTCGACGACGCCTTCGAGGCGGTCTTCCAACTCTTCACCGGCCCGGCGCAGGGCTTCGATCGTCTGGGCGTCGGCCGTCCAGTACTTCCGATCGAAGGCTTCGATCAACCGGTTGGCCACACGGGCCGACGCGGTGGGGTTCAACTTCGCGAGGCGCTCGCGCATCTCGGGGTCGAGCATGAAGGTCTCGGTCAGCTGCTGGTACACCCAGGGCTGCACCTGACCGGTGGTGGCGCTCCAGCCCATCGTGTTCGTCACGTGGACCTCGATCTGGCGCACCCCTTCGTAACCGTGTTCCAGCATGCCTTCGAACCACTTCGGGTTGAGCATGCGGGTGCGTGTTTCCAGCGCTACCTGTTCCTGCAGAGAGCGCACTGCGCCGTCGCCCATGGTCTGGTCGCCGATGTAGACCGGCGGCGTGGCGCCGCCCTTGGCGCGCTTGACCGCCTGGGTGATGCCGCCCAGCGTGTCGAAGTAGTTGTCGACGGTGGTCACACCCAACTCCACGCTGTCCAGGTTCTGGTACGTCAGCTGCACGTCGGCCAGCATGCTTTGCAGCAGTGCGCTTTGCTGTACCGCGCGGCCCGTGCGGCCGTAGGCAAACCCCTTGCGGCGCGAATAGGTCTCGGCCAGCTCTTCCTCGGCGGACCAGCGGCCGTTCTCGACGAGGTTGTTGACGTTGGAACCGTAGGCACCTTCGGCGTTGCCGTAGACGCGCAGCGCGGCGATCTCCAGCGTGCAGCCGTGTTCGCGCTGGTAGTCCAGCGCGTGCTTGCGCACCCAGTTCTGTTCCACCGGCTCGTCGGCGCTGGCACACAGCCAGGCGGCTTCGGCCAGCAGCTTGATCTGCAGCGGCATCAGGTCGCGGAAGATCCCCGAGAGCGTGATGACGACGTCGATGCGCGGGCGGCCCAGTTCGGCCAGCGGCACCAGCGTGGCGCCGGCGATGCGGCCGTAGCTGTCGAAGCGGGGCAGGGCGCCCATCAGCGCCAGGGCTTGTGCGATGGGTGCGCCTTCGTTCTTCAGGTTGTCGCTGCCCCACAGCACCATCGCGATGGACTCGGGCAGGGCGTGGCCGTCGGCGCGGTAGCGGTCGATCAGGCGCTGGGCCTGCTGTGCGCCGTCCTTCACTGCGAAGGCGCTGGGAATGCGGAAGGGGTCGAAGCCGTGCAGGTTGCGGCCGGTGGGCAGCACCGCCGGTGTGCGCAGGATGTCGCCGCCCGGCGCCGGGCGCGTGAAGCGGCCGTCCAGCGCGTGCAGGATGGCGTCGACTTCGGTGTCTTGCGCCAGCATCACGCCGTAGCCGGCCAGCTCGGTGAGCAGTTCGCGGGTGGCGGCGTCGTCGGGCAGCTTGCCGGTGCGGATGGCGTGATCGACGCCGTGGCCGTCGACGAGGGCCTGCACCACGGCACGGTCGAGCGTGCGGCCGTGGCCGGCGTCGGCCATGGCCAGCAGCATGTCCACGCGTTCTGCGGCGCACGGTGCGCGACCGGTGACGTGCAGGCCGTGCGGAATGAGGGTGTATTCCAGCTCGAGCATCTGTTCCGACAGCTTGAGCACGGCCGCGTCGGCTTGGCTGCTGGCGTGGGTGTCGATGGCGATGTTCCAGGCGGGTTCGGCCTCGCACAGATTGAGCGCGGCGGCCTGGGTCTGCAGCAGGGTGGCCACATCGGCGCGTTCGGCGGCCGTGGGCGCCATGCCGCGCCAGCGTTCGATGCTGCTCTTCAGCTCGATCAGGCCGCGGTACAGGCCGGCCTGGGCCACTGGCGGCGTGAGGTAGCTGATGAGCGTGGCGCCCGAGCGGCGCTTGGCGATCGCGCCTTCGCTGGGGTTGTTGCTGGCGTAGAGGTACACGTTCGGCAGGTCGCCGATGAGCCGGTCGGGCCAGCAGTTGCCCGACATGCCGCTCTGCTTGCCGGGCATGAATTCCAGCGCGCCGTGGGTGCCGAAGTGCAGCACCGCATGGGCCGCGAAGTCTTCGCGCAGGTAGCGGTAGAAGGCCGAGAAGGCGTGCGTGGGCGTCAGGCCCTTTTCGAACAGCAGGCGCATCGGGTCGCCTTCGTAGCCGAAGGCCGGTTGCACCGCCACCAGCACGTTGCCGAACTGCCGGCCCAGCACGAAGATGCCCTGGCCGTTGCTCAGCTGCTTGCCCGGTGCCGGGCCCCACTGGGCTTCGATTTCCTTCAGCCAGCGTTCGCGCCGCACATGTTCATCGGCGGGGATCAGCACGTGCACGTTGGCGTCGGCGCCGTACTGGGCGGCGTTGCCAAGCAGCACCGCTTCGCGCAGGGCGTCGATGCTGGCCGGCATGTCCACCGTGTAGCCCTGGGCCTTCATGCCGGCCAGGGTGTGGAACATCGACTCGAACACCGACAGGTAGGCGGCGCTGCCGACGTTGCCGGCGTTCGGCGGGAAGTTGAAGATGACGACAGCCACCTTGCGCGCGGCGCGCTGGCTGCGGCGCAGCGCCACCAGCTTGGCCACGCGGGCGGCCAGCATGTGGGCGCGCTCGGGGCAGCTCTGCATGTCCTGCGCGTTGTCGGTGGCCTGGAAGGTGCAGTTGTAGCTACAGCCCTGGCAGGTGACACCCGGGGCGCCGGCCCTGCCACCGAAGACGATGGGGCCGGTGGCGCCGTCGAGTTCGGGGATGGCCACCATGATGGTGCTTTCCACCGGCAGCAGGCCGCGGTCGTTGCCGCCCCAGACGTCGAGGGTCTGGAACTCCACGGGGTGGGCGGCGACATAGGGCACGTCCAGGCCGGCCAGCACGTCCTCGGCGGCCTTGGCGTCGTTGTAGGCCGGGCCGCCGACCAGGCTGAAGCCTGTGAGCGAGACCACGGCGTCGACGGCGACTTGCCCGTCCTTCATGAAGAAGCGTTCGATCGCCGGGCGCGAGTCCAGGCCTGAGGCGAAGGCCGGCACGACGCGCAGGCCGCGGGCTTCCAGCGCGGCAATGACGCCGTCGTAGTGGCCGGCGTTGCCCGCGAGCAGATAGCTGCGCAGCAGCAGGATGCCCACCGTGCCTTGGGCGGCCGCGGCGGGCGAGGGCAGGTGCGTGGCTTCGTCGCTCAGGCGGTCGGCCAGGCCCGTGCCCATGCGCGGGTGGTAGACGCCGATTTCCGGGTACTCGGTGGGCGAGGGCACCTTGGCCAGGCCGCGCAGTGCGCGGCGTTCGCCGTCGCAGCCACGGTCCACCAGGTGGCGCACCATGTTGAGCATGTTCTCCTGCGAGCCGCCCAGCCAGTACTGCATGGTCATGAAGTAGGCCCGGACGTCCTGGGCCGTGCCCGGGATGAAGCGCAGCATCTGCGGGATGCGGCGCAGCATCTTCATCTGCGCGGCACCGCCTGTGGACGGTTTGGCGTTGCCGTCCTTGTCCTTCGACGAAGGCTTGAGCTTCTTCAGCAGGGCCATGGCACCGCTGGCGGGCTTGCCCATGTCGAAGTTGCCGATGCGCGTGAGCTTCACGACTTCGGCCGCACTCATGATGCAGACCAGGGCGTCGCAATGTTCGCGGCGTGCCTGCAGCGCCGGCATCAGCGGCAGGAAGTGGTCTTCCAGGAAGAGCATCGTCACCAGGATGACGTCGGCGCGGTCGATGTCGGCCACGCAGCGCGACAGGGCGGCATCGTTGCCGGCGAATTCGCTGGCGGCGTGCAGGCTCAGCTGCAGGCCCGGCAGTTCATGCGCCAGTTGTGCCCGCGACTGCTCCATCGCCGTGCTGGCATGGGTGTCCATCGTCACCAGCACCACGCGGATGGGCGTGTGCGCTGCCACCGGCAAGGTGCTGACCGGCACGCTAGCGCCCAAAGTGCGCCTTGGCGTCATAGAGCGTCTCCACGGTGATGTGTGCCAGGCCTTTTTCGGCCGCAAAACGTTCGGTGTTGCGGCGAGCCTTGCCGCGCACGAAGAAAGGAATCTTCTGCAGTTCCTTGGTGGCTTCCGCGGCCCAGGCTGCAGTGCCCGGCGCCACTGCGGCCGATGCTGCCGTGGGGGCTGGTGCGGCTGGTGCGGTCTCGTCCGCGGCCTCGGCTTTGGCCGTCTGCGGGCCACCGCTGCGGCCCAGGTGCGAGGCGGCCGCGCCGTCGTGGAATTCGAAGTCGCCGCGGAACATGGTCAGCAGGTGTTCTTCCAGGCCCATCATCAGCGGGTGCACCCAGGTGTCGAAGAGCACGTTGGCGCCTTCGAAACCCATCTGCGGCGAGAAGCGCGCCGGGAAGTCCTGCACGTGCACGGGGGCGGAGATCACCGCACACGGCACGCCCAGGCGCTTGGCGATGTGGCGTTCCATCTGCGTGCCCAGCACCAGTTCTACCTGCAGTTCGGCCACCTTGGCTTCGACTTCCAGGTAGTCGTCGGTGATCAGCGCTTCGACGCCGTAGAGCTTGGCGGCTTCGCGCACGTCGCGCGCGAACTCGCGGCTGTAGGTGCCCAGGCCGACGACGGTGAAGCCGAATTCCTGGTGCGCCACGCGGGCGGCGGCGATGGCGTGGGTGGCGTCGCCGAAGACGAACACACGCTTGCCGGTGAGGTAGGTGGAATCGACCGAACGCGAATACCAGGTGGAGTTCGACAGCGCATCGGGCAGTGGCGCTTCGGCGTCCAGACCGGCGAGCCCGCGCACTTCGCGGATGAATTCGGTGGTGGCGCCCACGCCGATGGGCACGACGCGCGTGAAGGGCTGCGTGAACATGCGCTGCAGCCAGCTCGCGGCCTGCGAGGCCACTTCCGGGTACAGCACGACATTGAAGTCGGCCTCGCCCAGGTGGCGCAGGTCTTCGACCGTGGCGCCCAGCGGTGCCACCACGCGCACCTCGATGCCGAGCTGTTCGAGCAGGCCGACGATCTCGCGCACGTCGTCGCGGTGGCGGAAGCCCAGGGCAGTGGGGCCCAGGATGTTGCAGCTGGGGGCGGTGCCGGCCGGGCGTGCGGGGCGCGGCGTGCCGGGGGCCGGTGCACTGGGGCCTGCCAGGGTGCGCACCAGTTGGTAGAAGGTTTCCGAGGCGCCGTAGTTTTCCTTGCGCTGGTAGGAAGGCAGTTCCAGAGGCACCACGGGAACCGGCAGCTGCAGTGCACGCGCCAGGCCGCCCGGATCGTCCTGGATCAGCTCGGCAGTGCACGACGAACCCACCAGCATCGCGGCCGGCTTGAAGCGCTCGTAGGCTTCTGCGGCGGCGGTCTGGAACAGCTGCGCGGTGTCGCTGCCCAGGTCGCGCGCCTGGAAGGTGGTGTAGGTGACGGGCGGGCGCTTCTTCAGGCGCTCGATCATCGTGAACAGCAGGTCGGCGTAGGTGTCGCCTTGCGGCGCGTGCAGCACGTAGTGCACGTCCTGCATGGCGGTGGCGACGCGCATGGCGCCGACGTGCGGCGGGCCTTCGTAGGTCCAGAGGGTCAACTGCATTCTCGGGTCCTCAGGCTGCGAGCTTGGTGCGGCGCGTCAGCGGGCGGGTGAAGAGTTCGGCCAGGTCGGCGGCCTGGTCGTAGCCCTGGATCGGGGTGAACACGAGTTCGATGGCCCACTTCGTCGTGAAGCCTTCGTTCTCGAGCGGGTTGGCCAGGCCCAGCCCGCAGACCACGAGGTCGGGCTGTGCAGCGCGGCAGCGGTCGAGCTGGCGTTCCACGTCCTGGCCTTCGGACAGCACGGTGTCGGCCGGCAGAAGCGCCATCTCGGCGGCAAGATGCTGGCGGTGCAGGTAAGGGCTGCCGACTTCGGCCAGACCCATGCCCAGCTCGCGCGAGAGGAAGCGCGCCAGCGGCACTTCCAGCTGCGAGTCGGGGAAGAAGAAGATGCGCTTGCCTTCGAGCGCCGCGCGGTGACGCGCGAGGGCGCCCTGTGCACGTTCGCGCTTGGGTGCAATGACTTGTTCGAAACGAGCAGCGGAAACGCCGAACGCGGTGACCGCGGCCTGCAGCCATCCGGTCGTTCCTTCCACGCCCAGCGGAAAGGGCGCCGACAGCCGCTTTGCGCCACGCGCTTCCAGCACCCGGGCGGTGTCGGCCAGGAAAGGCTGGGCCAGCAGGAACTGCGTGTTCGGACCGATGGCCGGCAACTCGGCGGCATGGCGCGGCGGGAAGAAGTGCACCGGGCCGATGTCGAGCGCGTCGAACAGGCGCTTGAACTGGTCTTCCACCACGTCGGCCAGTGCGCCCACCACCATCAGCGCCGGGGCCTGGCTTTCGGCCATCTCGGGCACCAGGCTGGCCAGGCAGGCGTCTTCGCCCTGGGTGAACGTGGTCTCGATGCCGCTGCCCGAGTAGTTCAGGATGCGCACGCTGTTCGCGAAGTTCTTGCTCAGGCGCTGCGCGGCGCGCGACAGGTCGAGCTTGATGACTTCCGAGGGGCAGGAGCCCACCAGGAACAGCAGCTTGATGTCGGGCCGGCGCTCCAGCAGCCGCGTCACCACCCGGTCGAGTTCGGCGTTGGCATCGGCCAGGCCGGCCAGGTCGCGTTCGTCGATGATGGCCGTGGCAAAACGTGGCTCGGCGAAGATCATCACGCCCGCGGCCGACTGCAGCAGGTGGGCGCAGGTGCGTGAACCGACGACGAGGAAAAACGCGTCCTGGATCTTGCGATGCAGCCAGATGATGCCGGTCAGGCCGCAGAACACCTCGCGCTGGCCGCGTTCCTTCAGAACGGGTGCGTCGGCGCAGCCCAGGGCGGTTTCGGCCTTCAGCGGCTTGATGTCGATGACGGCGTTCATGCAGCAACTCCAGCAGTTCCTGCGGCGCTGCGCGCGGCCTGCAGGCGGGCCATGCGCAGCTTCCAGATGAACTGCCCGGCATTCACGAGATAGGTGGCGTAGGCGGCCAGCGCCAGCAGCATCTGCTCGCGTGGCGTGAGCCAGCCGGTGGCCAGTGCCACCAGGTAAGCGGTGTGCAGGGCCAGCACGGCCATGCTGAACACGTCTTCCCAGTAGAAGGCGGGTGCGAAGAGCCAGACGCCGAAGACGTCCTTCTCCCAGATGCAGCCGGTGATCATGATCGTGTAGAGCGTCAGCGTCTTCACGACGATGGACACGGTGGCGGCGTCCTGGCCTTCGCCCGTGGCCAGGAAGCGCAGCACCAGGCCCAGGCTCACCAGGAAGACCAGGAACTGGATCGGGGCCAGCAGGCCTTGAACCAGGGTCCACTTGGAAGCGTCACGGCGGACGCGCTCTTCCGGCGTGTACAAGCCTTGGGAAGGAAGCTGGGGTCTGGGCATGCACCGAATCTAGGCGGCACTGACAGGTATGTCAACCCGGGTTGACGTCAGCTCTGGTTGACACTAACCTGCGCTCACTGTGGGTTTACGATGCTTGACGTTGGACGGGCAAAAACATGAAAGTCGGGTGGCACCAGTGAATGGCTTGACGCAATACCGCGGCAACGCGCGTCTTCGCGCGGTCATTACACTGGCGAGCCTGACTTTCAGCAGTAACCGCAGTAAGGCGTGCATGCCACCCCCGGGCCCCGGCCCGACTGGCAGCGCTCCGGAGGACGCAAGATGGACCGAATGAACCAGGCGTCTTTCCTGGATGAACGCGCCGGGGGTTCTTGCGACCCGAGCGCCATCGAAGCCCAGGCCATCGTCAGCGCCGCCCAGAGCGCACCGTCTCCGCAGGAACGGCTGGCCCGCATCGTCCGGACCATCGAGCAGGACATCATCCCGCGCCTGGTGCGCGCGCACCGCGACCCGGTGGCCGCGCCCGTGCCGGTGCCGGACGTGCGGATCACCGAAACCGACCTGCAGCAGTTCCTGCCGCTGATCCTGGCCGCCGACGACGCAGGCTGGCAAGGCATGCTCGAACGCCTGCTCACGCGCGGCATCGGCGTCGACGAGATCTACCTGGGCCTGTTGACGCCGGCGGCCCGTGAACTGGGGCGCATGTGGGAAAACGACCTGTGCGCCTTCACCGACGTGACGGTGGCGCTGGGCCGCATGCAGCGCATCATGCGCACGCTGAGCCCGGCTTTCGGCCGCGAAGTCGACCACCCCGCCGATGGGCGCCGCGTGCTGCTGCTTCCGGCGCCGGGCGAGCAGCACACTTTCGGGTTGTCGATCGTGGCCGAATTCTTCCGCCGAGCGGGCTGGGAGGTCGTGGGCGACACCGAAGCCCGGGTGGCCGACCCGGCGGCGCTGGTCCGCCGCGAGTGGTTCGACGTCATCGGCATTTCGGCCGGAATCGAATCGCGGCTCGACTGGTTGAAGTCAGGAATTGCTGCGGTGCGCAATGCGTCCCGCAACAGGGCAATCGGCGTGATGGTGGGAGGCCCCGTTTTTGTGGCCAACCCGGAACGCGCTGAAGAAGTGGGTGCAGATGGAACGGCTGTCGATGGCCGTCAGGCACCGGTGATGGCAGAACAGTTGCTCGAGCAGCGCTTGCGGCGCTTGTAAGGTGGGTCGCGTCAGGTTTTTTTGCCTCTTCAGGTTGTAACTACATCGATGCAGTCCCCTTCAATGCAGTCTTGAGCGAAAGGCGGGTCTCCAATGAGACCTTTTGCAGCATCGCAGGCCACGTTGGGTATTCTCGACGGTGCGGCCATGGAATCGCTGCTGGGTGTGGCCAACGACATCTCGCTGGTCATCGACGATCAAGGCGTCGTGCGCGACTTGTCCAGCAGCCTGGACGAACTGCCCGATGAAGAGCTGACGGCCTGGGTCGGACAGCCATTGGTCGACCTGGTGACGGTGGACAGCCGCCGCAAGGCCCAGGGCCTGCTGGAACCCCCTGGCGCAACGCCCGCAGCCCAACCCTCGCCGCGCTGGCGACAGGTGAACGCCGTCCTGGCCAGCGGCCGGGAACTGCCGCTCTTGCTGGCCGCTGTGCAGCTGGGCCAGGGTCGCATCCTGCTGTGCGGCCGCGATCTCCGCGCCACCGCCGCATTGCAGCAGCGCCTGGTCGACGCGCAGCAGGCCATGGAGCGCGACTACTGGAAGTTCCGCCACGCCGAGACCCGCTACAGACACTTGTTCCAGGTCGCGGCAGAAGCCGTGCTGGTGGTCGATGCGACCACGCAGCGCATCCTCGAGGCCAACCCGGCGGCCGCACGCCTGGTGGGTGACGGCGGTCCGCAAGGTTTGGTGGGCGAGTCCTTCCCGCTGGGCGTGGACACGCGCAGCCAGGAGGCCCTGAACAACGTGCTCGCAGGCGTGCGCGCCACCGGCCGTGCCGAGCAGGTGCGCGCCGAGCTGCTGGACGCGCGTGGCGAGGTCGTGGTGGCCGTGTCCACCTATCGGCAGGACAACGTCTCGCACTTCCTCGTGCGGCTGTCGCACGCCGCGCCCGATACCCTGGCCCAGCCTGCGCCCAGCACCAGTTCGATGCTGCTCAAGCTGGTGCAGAGTGTGCCCGACTGCCTGGTCGTCACCGACCTGGAAGGCCGCGTCATCTCGGCCAATACGGCGTTCATCGAACTGGCCCAGCTGACCACCGAAGAGCAGGTTCGCGGCGAAACCCTGGACCGCTGGCTGGGCCGCACGGGCGTCGACCTGAGCGTTCTCATCAGCAACCTTCGCCAGCGTGGGGCTGTCCGTCTGTTTGCCACCACGTTGCGTGGCGAATATGGGGCGATGACCGATGTCGAAATCTCCGCGACGATGGTGCCGCATGGCGACCGCCCGTTTCTGGGCTTCACCATCCGCGACGTCGGCCGGCGCCTGAGCGGCGAGTCCCGCAACAAGAAGGAGCTGCCGCGTTCGGTGGGCCAGCTCACCGAACTCGTGGGCCGGGTGCCGCTGAAGGACATCGTGGGCGAAACCACCGACCTGATCGAGCAGCTGTGCATCGAAGCGGCGCTCGAGCTGACGCGCGACAACCGGGCCTCGGCTGCGGAAATGCTGGGGCTGTCGCGGCAGAGCCTGTATGTGAAACTGCGCCGTTACGGCGTGGGTGACCTGCCCAGCGACAACGAAAAGTAGCCGGCGCTGCGTCTACAGCGCGTGCAGTGACAGGGCCAGCGCGCGCGGCGCCTTGTTCACGGCAACAACGTCCGCGCCAGCAGCCGGTTGGGGTGCGACTCGCCTTCGAAGTGGAACCAGGTCAGGCCGTGGTCGGTGTAGCCGCGGCGGGCGTAGAAGGCGAGGGCGCGGGCGTTGTGGACCCAGGGTGTCAGCCACATCACCGCAGCGCCGGCAACACGCGCCAGCGTCTCGGCCTGGTGCAGCAAGGCGGTGCCGACCTGTCGCCCGGTGAAGGGCTCCTGCACGTACAGGCGCAGCAGTTCAGCCGGCCTGCCCGCTGGCGCGAGTTCATGCGCCTGGTCCAGCGTCACCTGGGCGAAACCGACCAGGTGGGCGTCGACCTCGGCCACCCACAGCCGGGTGTCGGCCGCACCGATCGCCGCTTCGAAAGCAGCGGTGGAATAGGCCGAAAGCACTTCCCGCGCCATCGTCGGCCGGACACCGCCCGTGGCGTAGGTGTCCATGAAGACCTGCGTGGCCAGCACGCCCAGGCAGGGCGCGTCTTCCCCCTGCGCCTGGCGCAGGATCAGGGGTGGGCCGTCTTCCACGCCTCGGCCACCGGCATCACGGAATCGAGCGCGCGCGCCGACATCAGCACCCCGGGCACGCCCGCGCCCGGGTGGGTGCTGGCGCCCACCATGAACAGGCCTTCGATGTCCTCGCTGCGGTTGTGCGGGCGGAACCAGGCGCTCTGCGTCAGCAGCGGTTCCAGGCCGAAGGCCGCGCCCTTGAAGGACAGCAGTCGGTCGTGGAAGTCCTGCGGCGTGGTCACGAAGGACGTGGTGATGTGCTGGCCCAGCCCCGGCATCACGGTGGCTTCCAGCCGGGCCTGAAGCGCCTGCCGGTAGGGTTCGGCATGCGTGGCCCAGTCGGTGCCGCTGTCCAGGTGCGGCACCGGCGCCAGGGCATAGAAGCTGTCGTGGCCGGCGGGGGCCAGTGCCGGGTCGGTGGCGGTGGGGCGGTGCAGGTAGAGGCTGAAGTCGTCGGCGAGCTTGTGACGCTTGAAGATGTCGTTCAGCAGTTCCTTGTAGCGTGGGCCCAGCAGCATCATGTGGTGCGGGATGTCGTCGTAGGTCTTGTTGGTGCCGAAGTACCAGACGAACAGGCTCATGCTGTAGCGGCCCTTTTCCACCTTGCGGTCGGTCCAGTGGCGGCGGTGTTCGGGGGCGATCAGGTTGCGGTAGGTCCAGGCCGTGTCCGCGTTGCTCACCACCAGGTCGGCGGCCATGAAGCGGCCGTCGGCCAGGGTGACGCCGCGGGCGCGGCCGTTGTCGACCTCGATGCGCCTGACCTCGCTGTTGAGCATCAGCTGCCCGCCCAGGCCCTGCAGCAGGTCGACCAGGCCGTTCACCAGCGCGCCGGTGCCGCCCATCGCCCAGTGCACGCCCCACTGGCGTTCCAGCGCGTTGATCAGGCTGTAGATGCAGGTCACCGAAAAGGGGTTGCCGCCGATCAGCAGGCTCTGCAGGCTCATGGCCATGCGCAGCTTCGGGTGTTTCAGGTGCGCGGCCACCATCTGGTGGAGGCTGCGCCAGCCGCGCATCTTCAGGATGGCGGGCGAGGCCTTGATCAGGTCGCCCACGGTGTCGAAGGCCTTGTCGCCCAGGGCCTTGAAGCCGAGCTGGTAGCAGTGGTCGGCTTCGGCCATGAAGCGCTCGTAGCCGGCGGCGTCGGACGGGCTGATGCGGCGCACCTCGGCGCGCTGCTTTTCCTTGTCGCCGCTGTAGTCGAAGTGGTCGCCGTCGTCGTAGCGAATGCGGTAGAACGGGTCCAGCGCCTTGAGCGTCACGTCGTCGCTGAACTTGCGGCCGGCCAGCGCCCACAGTTCCTCGAACAGGAAGGGCACGGTGACGATGGTGGGGCCGGCGTCGAAGGTGTGGCCGTCGCGGTGGTGCACGTACGCGCGGCCGCCGGGCGCGTCCAGCTTTTCCAGCACCGTGACGCGGTAGCCCTTGGCGGCCAGGCGCACGGCCGCCGCCAGGCCGCCAAAGCCGCTGCCGATGACCAGGGCCACCGGTTTGGAGCCGGAGCCCGGCCCGGCCTGGTTGTCGGCGCCAGCGCCGGACAGGCGGTCGGGGGTGGTTTTCATCAACATCGCAACGGACTTTCGAGACACGATGGGTCGAGCCGGGATGGGCCGCCCATGCCCTGAGCATCGCCGATCACACAGCAGAGTGTCAATTCCGATTGACGCATGGGTGTGTCAACGGCAATATGCGCACATGGCCCGACCTGCTGTACCCGCTGCCAACCCTGCCGCCGTGCCTCTTGCCGGCCGCACAGTACCCGAGTGGCGTGCTGTCGCCGAACTGTTCAAGCCCATCACCTGGTTCCCGCCGATGTGGGCCTTCGCCTGTGGCGTGGTGGCCTCGGGTGTGCCGATGGAGGGCCGCTGGCGGCTGGCCCTCTTGGGCGTCATCCTGGCCGGGCCGCTGGTCTGCGCCACCAGCCAGGCCGTCAACGACTGGTTCGACCGCGAGGTCGACGCCATCAACGAACCGCAGCGTCCCATTCCCTCGGGGCGCATCCCGGGCCGCTGGGGCCTGTGGATCGCCATCGGCTGGACCGTGGTGTCGCTGCTGGTGGCCACCGCGCTGGGCCCCTGGGGCTTCGGCGCCGCGGTGCTGGGCCTGCTGCTGGCCTGGGCCTACAGCGCGCCGCCGGTGCGGCTGAAGCTCAATGGCTGGTATGGCAACGCAGCCTGCGGCCTGTCCTATGAAAGCCTGGCCTGGGTGACCGGAGCTGCCGTGATGGCCGGCGGGCAGATGCCGCCGCTGCCTTCCCTGCTGCTGGCCCTGCTTTACGGCGTGGGCGCGCACGGCATCATGACCCTGAACGACTTCAAGGCGATCGCCGGCGACCAGCAGATGGGCGTGCGTTCGCTGCCGGTGCAGCTCGGTCCGCAGCGCGCAGCGTGGGTGGCCTGCTGGGTGATGGCGCTGCCGCAGGTGGTGGTCGTCGCGCTGCTGGTGCACTGGAACGCGCCCTGGCATGCGCTGGCCATCGTCGCACTGCTGCTGGGGCAGGCCGTGCTGATGCGCTGGTTCCTGCAGAAGCCAGTGGAGCGGGCGCTGTACTACAGCGGCTTCGGCGTGCCCATCTTCGTGGCCGGCATGATGGTCAGCGCCTTTGCCCTGCGCGGCCTGGCGGGGACGGTCTGATGGCTGCTGGCGGCGACGGCAACCTGGGCTGGCTGGGCGTGCTGCGCCTGGGCCTGGTGCAGATGGCCATCGGCGCGATGGTGGTGTTGACCACGTCGACGCTGAACCGCGTGATGGTCGTCGAGCTGGCCCTGCCGGCGCTGCTGCCCGGCCTGCTGGTGGGCCTGCATTACCTGGTGCAGGTGACGCGACCGCGCATGGGCTTCGGCAGTGACGTGGGAGGCCGGCGCACGCCCTGGATCGTCGGCGGCCTGGCGGTGCTGGCCCTGGGCGCGGTGGGCGCTGCGGCGGCCACGGCCTGGATGGCCACGTCACCAGTGGCCGGCATCGTGCTGGCGGTGATCTGCTTCCTGCTGATTGGCGGAGGTGTCAGTGCAGCGGGCACGAACCTGCTGGTGCTGCTGGCCAAGCGCGTGCCTGAACACCGGCGCGCCCCGGCCGCTTCGATCGTCTGGATGATGATGATCTTCGGCCTGGCCTTCACCGCGGTGATGGCTGGGAAGATGCTGGACCCGTTCAGCCCGGCACGCCTGGTGGCTGTGATGGCCGGCGTGTGCGGGCTGGCGTTCGTGGTGGCGCTGCTGGCGCTGCACCGGGTCGAGGGCCACGAAAGTGGCACCGAGATCCAGGCCGAACCGGCGCCGCCGCCGTTCCGGCAGGCGCTGGCCCAGGTCTGGGCCGAGCCCGAGGCGCGCCGCTTCACCATCTTCATCTTCGTGTCGATGCTGGCCTTCAGCGCGCAGGACCTGATCCTCGAGCCTTTCGCCGGCACCGTGTTCGGCTGGACGCCGGGGCAGACCACCCAGCTCTCGGGCCTGCAGCACGGCGGTGTGCTCGCCGGCATGATCCTGGTCGCCCTGGCCGGTGCGGGCGTGCTGGGCCGGCGCTTCGGTTCGCTGCGCGGCTGGGCCGTCGGCGGCTGCCTGGTGTCGGCGCTGGCGCTGCTGGGGCTGGTGGCCGCAGGCGCGGTCGGTCCGACCTGGCCGCTGGCCGCCAACGTCTTCCTGCTCGGCGCGGCCAATGGCGCGTTCTCGATCGCGGCCATCGCTTCGATGATGCGGCTGGCCCACGAAGGCCGGCAACGCCGCGCCGGCGTGCGCATGGGCCTGTGGGGTGCGGCGCAGGCCGTGGCCTTCGGCCTGGGCGGTGTGCTCGGCACCGGCGCCAGCGACCTGGCCCGCTGGCTCATCGGCTCGCCCGTGGCGGCCTACTGCACCGTGTTCGCAGGGGAAGCCCTGCTGTTCGTCCTGGCGGCCTGGCTGGCTGCCCGCATCGGCGGGGTTGCGCCCGTCTCCCATTCTTCGCGCCCGGTGGCGCAGCACCCGGAGCGCACGCGGCAAGAACCCGCCGTGGCCCTGGGCCAACCAAGGTAGACCCCATGTCGATGCCCCAAGCTGTTGCCAGCAATCTCGAAACCTACGACGTCGTCGTCGTCGGCGGCGGCCCCGCCGGTGCCACGGCAGCCCACGACCTGGCCCGCAAGGGCAAGCGCGTGCTCCTGCTCGACCGGGCCGGGCGCATCAAGCCCTGCGGTGGCGCCATCCCCCCGCGGCTGATCAAGGACTTCGACATCCCCGACGAACTGCTGGTGGCCAAGGCGCGCTCGGCACGCATGGTCTCGCCGGCCGACGTGAAGGTGGACATCCCCATCGACAACGGCTTCGTCGGCCTGGTCGACCGCGAGGTCTTCGACGAATGGCTGCGCGTGCGTGCCGCCGCCGCAGGCGCCGAGCGCCGCATCGGCACCTACGAGAAGCTCACGCGCGACGTGGACGGCACCGCCGTCATCCACTTCCAGCAGCGCCACAGCGCCGACCGTGGCCATGCCGAGCCGACGCAGGTGCGCGCCCGCGCCGTCATCGGTGCCGACGGCGCCCGCTCGGGCGTGGCCCGCGACGCGGTGCCCGGCGCGAAAGACGTGGAATGTGTGTTCGCGTACCACGAGATCGTGCGCGCCCCGGCCAACCCAGGGCCCGACTACGACGCCACGCGCTGCGACGTCTACTATCGCAGCACCATCAGCCCCGATTTCTATGGCTGGGTGTTCCCGCACGGCGACACCATGAGCATCGGCACCGGCAGCGCCGACAAGGGCTTCAGCCTGCGCCACGCCACCAGCCGCCTGCGCGAGGCCGCCGGCCTGGCCGACACCGAGACCCTGCGCCGCGAAGGCGCGCCGCTGCCCATGAAGCCGCTGAAGAAGTGGGACAACGGCCGCGACGTGGTGCTGGCCGGCGACGCCGCCGGCGTGGTCGCGCCGTCCTCGGGCGAAGGCATCTACTACGCCATGTTCGGCGGGCGCGTGGCCGCCGACGCCGTGGTCGAGCTACTGGCCACCGGCAAGGGCCGGGCCCTGGCCGGCGCACGCAAGCGCTTCATGAAGGACCACGGCATGGTGTTCCTGGTGCTCGGCATCATGCAGCGCTTCTGGTACACGAACGACAAGCGCCGGGAACGGTTCGTCAGCATCTGCAAGGACAAGGACGTGCAGCAGATGACCTTCGAGAGCTACATGAACAAGAAGCTCACGCGCAAGAAGCCCATGCAGCAGGTGCGCATCTTCTTCAAGGACATGGCCCACCTGCTGGGCATGGCGCGGGTCTAGGGACGTGCCGACCCTGCTGCATCTGGTCGACCTCGTGATCGTGGTGACGCTGCTCGAGGGCGGTGTCCTGGCGCTCTATCACCACCGCACCCGCAAAGGACTGTCACCTGCGGAATTCCTCCCGACCCTGGCGGCAGGCCTGGCCTTGATGCTGGCGCTGCGGGCCGGGGCGAGTGACGCGGGCTGGGCTTGGGTGGCTGCAGGCCTGGCTTTGGCGGGATTGGCGCATCTGGCCGACGTGCGTCGTCGCTGGCGCTGAGCGGAGCCGCCCCTGCCTATCGGCGACGCCGGTGCAGGCCCAGGGCCGAAAGACCTAGAAGTCCCAGCGCCATCATGCCGAAGCTGGCAGGTTCTGGCACGACGGCCACGCTGACGGAGTCAAGTGCCCAGTTGAGGCTGAAGGCTGCGGCGCCATTGCTCAAGTCGCTGAAGAGCAGGCGCGTGCTGCTGCTGGCCGCCACGAACTCGAAGGAACGCAAGGTCCAGGTGGTCGACACCGGGATCGTGCCCGTCGAGACACCCAGCACCGTGCTGCCGTTCAAGGCTTCTGCCCGGTACGACTGCGGACCATTTCCGAGCTGCTGGGCCGCGGTGTAGAAGTTGACAATGTAGGGCACCCCTGCGACGGTGTCGAAGGTCTGCGCGATCGTGGCACCGGTCGTGCCATTGCCACCGAACCCGATCGAGGCCAGCCCGGAGTGGGGCGCAATCCAGATGCTCGATTGGTAGAACAGGGCGAAGTTGCCCAGCGTTCCACCGGCCAGCCAACCCGTGGGGGCTGCGCCCGGCGTGGCAATGTCCAGTTGACTGGAGGCGCCCATACCCGGGCTTTCGAAGCTGCCGTTCTGGAACGGTGCCGCCTGTGCAAGGGGCAGCACCGAGCCCGACAGGGTCAGTGCCAACGCAATGCCCTTGGGAAATCCTGACTGGACCATGGCGCTGCTCCCGGTTGCTTCGATCCGGCACCCTAATCCCGGCCCGGCAGGGCCACCATCCCCAACTTCACAGCCGGCCGTGTGCCACTGCTCTGAAACCTCAGACCAGCCCCTGCTTGCTGGCCAGCACCGCCGCCTCGGCCCGGCTGCTGACATTGAGCTTTTGGTAGATGCTCTTGACATCGCGATCACGGCACTGCAGGCCACGGTGCTGATGGCCTACCACCGGCGAACCGGCCGCGGCATCGCGCCGCACGACCTGTTTCCTTCGCTCGGCTCAGGCCTGGCCTTGATGCTGGCGCTGCGTGCGGCGTTGGTCGACGCGGCCTGGATGTGGGTGGCCGGCGCGCTCCTGGCGGCCGGCGTGGCGCACGTGGCCGACATGCTCCGGCGCTGGAACAGGGCAGCTACAGGGCCGGGCTGAGCTGGCGTCGGCCCGCCGGCGTCTGGCGGAGCGCAGCGATCGACAGGCATTTCGGCCGCAAGTCATGAACAGCACCGCCCGGTGCTCAAGCTTCGCCGTGGGACGTCGAAGACCCTCGCTGGTCGTTCTGTCGCCGCGCCCTGTGCGCCGGCACCCTCATCTTCTTCAGCAAGGTCCGACATGCTCCAGAATTTCTCGATCGCTCGCCGCATCACGCTCGTTCTGGGCTTGATGATGGTGGCCATGGTGGCGGTGGCCTGTCTGTCGCTGGCCAATTTCAGCTCAGTGGCCAAGCAGATGACCGAGGTCGCCGAAGCCCAGGTCGAGCGCATCGCGCTGTCGCAGCGCTGGGATGCCAACATCCGCGAGGCCGTGGCGCGTTGGAGCTCGGTCTCGCTGGCCCCCGACGCAGACCTGTTCAACGCCACGAAGGAAAAGGCCCTGGCCATTTCCACGGACACCACGCGCGTGCAGAAGCGTTTCTCGGAAATCGAATCCACGCCCGAGGGCCTGGAACTGGGCAAGGAACTCGGTGCTTCCCGTGCCCTGTGGCTGGCCGAACGCGACAAGGTCCGGGCAGCGATCGAGGCGGGCAACCAGGACGTGGCCAGAACGTTGGGCCGCGGAAGCTTTGAGTCGGTTTCGCAGGCCTACCTGGCGGTGTCTGCGCGTCATGCCGAGTACCAGGTCGGGAGGGCCAAGTCCTTCGCCGCTCAAGCCAATGCCTCGGCACGGGTCCAGATGGCATGGCTCGCGGGCCTCACGGTCTTCTGCCTGCTGGCCAGCATCGGCCTGGGCGTGGCGTTTGCACGCTCGCTGACACGTCCGCTCGAGTACGCCATGCGCGTCACGGACCGCATCGCCAAAGGCGACCTGACCGAGTCCATCCAGATCCATGGCCGTGACGAGGCGGCGCGCATGCTCACCGCCTTGAGCACCATGCAGGGCCGCCTGCGTGAAGTGGTGGGCCAGATCACCGAGACCACGGGCAGCATCGGTACGGCCAGTGCCGAAATTGCCACCGGCAACCAGGACCTTTCCGGTCGCACCGAGCAGACCGCCGGCAACCTGCAGCAGGCTGCCAGCAGCCTGGAACAGCTGACCGGCACCGTGGGCCAGACTGCCGACAGCGCACGGACCGCGAATCAGCTGGCCGCCAGCGCCAGCTCCGCCGCCGAGCGTGGTGGCGCGGTGGTGGCGTAGGTGGTGGTGACGATGGAAGACATCAACACCAGCAGCCAGAAGATCGCCGACATCATCGGCACCATCGACGGCATTGCCTTCCAGACCAACATCCTCGCGCTGAATGCCGCCGTCGAGGCGGCACGAGCCGGCGAGCAGGGCCGTGGCTTTGCCGTGGTGGCCAGCGAGGTCCGCAGCCTGGCCCAACGAAGCGCCGACGCGGCACGCGAAATCAAGGCCCTGATCCAGGCGAGCGTTGAGAATGTGGACAACGGCGCGAGGTTGGTGCGCGACGCTGGTGCGGCGATGGACGACATCGTGGGCGGCGTGCGCCGCGTCACCGACGTCATCGCGGAAATCAGTGCTGCCACCGCGGAACAGAGCTCAGGGCTTCGTCAGGTCAACGAGGCGGTGGCCGGGCTGGACCAGATGACGCAGCAGAACGCCGCTCTGGTGGAAGAAAGCGCGGCGGCTGCAGAGAGCCTGAACGAGCAGACGGCCCGCCTCAGCCGCGTCGTGGGCACGTTCCAGTTGCAGGCTGCCTGAGGCAGCGGTCCGCCGAACCGGTTCCCAGGCTAGACCAGACCCTGCTTGCTGGCCAGCACCGCCGCCTCGGCCCGGCTGCTGACATTGAGCTTCTTGTAGATGCTCTTGATGTGGTCGTTGACGGTGAACCACTTGATGCCCATCAGGCTGGCGATCTCCTTGATCGTGAAGCCCTTGCTCAGGTAGGTGAGCACCTCGCTTTCGCGCGGGGTCAGGCGCTCGTGGTCGGGAGGCGGCTTCTCGATGGGCACGGGCCGGCTGGTGGTGAAGCCGCTCAGGTTCGCGAAGCCTGAATCCGGGGCCCGGCTGTCCGCCGGGCTGCCATGGCGGAAATGCGTGAGCAGGCGGCGCGCGATGGCAGGCGACAAGGGCGGCTGGCCGCGCACGATGCGCTGCAGTTCTTCCACCAGCACCTCGAAGCGGTCTTCCTTCAGCAGGTAGCCGTCGGCACCGCACTGCAGCGCCGGGAACAGGTGGTCGTCGTCGGAGTAGAGCGTGGTGACGATCTTGGTGGCCGGGTAGTGGGCCAGCTCCACCAGCAGTTCCAGGCCGTTGCCGTCGGGCAGCTCCAGGTCGACCAGGACCAGCTTGAACGGGTCCACGCCGTGCAGCCCCTGGGCGCCGCCGGTCAGCGCGATGTGGCGGCGCGCGGTCTCCAGGTCGCCGGCTTCGGTGATGTGGTGGGCGTCACTGAAGCTTTCGCGCACGACACGGCACAGGAAGCTGCGCGCCACCGGGTTGTCTTCGACGATCAACACCTTGACAGCCATGCGCGCCCCCATCGAACAATGGCCGGATGCTAGCGCGTTGCCGGCCCGTGCCTCGCCCCGGGATGGGGGCTCGTCATCCGACGAGCTGACATTTCCGGAAGCCGGTGCGCTGGCTCAGCCGTTCACCAGCAACATCTTGCCGCGCACCTGGCGTGAGCCCATGCGCGCATAGGCGCTGGGCAGCTCGGCCATCGGCAGGGCCTGGTCGATGACGGGCTTGATCTTGCCCTGGGCGTGCCACTGCGCCAGCTGCATCAGTGCCGCGGCGCTGGCTTTCGGCTCGCGCTTGACGAAGTCGCCCCAGAACACGCCCATCACGCTGGCGCCCTTCAGCAGCGCCAGGTTCCACGGCAGCGCCGGGATACCGCCGCCGGCGAAGCCCACCACCAGATAGCGCCCGCGCCAGGCGATGCTGCGGAAGACGGGCTCGGCCAAGTCGCCGCCCACCGGGTCGTAGACCACGTCCGGGCCTTTGCCGCCGGTCAAGGCTTTCAGCGTCTCGCGCAGGTTCTGGCTGCTGTAGTTCAGCGTCTCGTCGGCACCCAGCTCGCGGCACAGCGCGCATTTCTCGTCGCTGGACGCGGCGGCGATGACGCGGGCGCCCGCAGCCTTGGCGATCTGCAGTGCCGCGGTGCCCACGCCACCGGCGGCGCCCAGCACCAGCACGGTCTCGCCGGCCTGCAGCTGGGCGCGGTCGATGAGGGCGTGGTGCGAGGTGCCGTAGGTGAAGGCGAAGGCGGCGCCGTCGCGGGTGGGAAAGCCTGGCGGCAAGGGCAGCACGCGGCTGGCGTCGACGCAGGCATGGGTGGCAAAGCCGCCAGTGCCGGCGATGGCGGCCACCGCGTCGCCCGGTTTCAGGTGGGTGACCCCTGCACCCACGGCCTCCACGCGGCCGGCGAACTCGGCGCCCGGCACGAAGGGCAGGGGCGGCTTGAACTGGTACTTGCCCTCGACGATGAGCAGGTCGGGGAAGTTCAGGCTGGCCGCCTCGATGGCGATGCGCACCTCGCCGGCGGCGGGTTCGGGCGTGGGCAGGGTCTGGAAGCGCATGGCGCCGATGCCGTCCAGGGTCTCGCAGAGCCAGGCTTGCATGGTGGTCTCGCAGGAAGAAGGCTGTGGAAGCCGGGATGATAGGTTTGCCGTGGCGGAGGGCCGGTCGCAGCGGCGACATCGGCCGGGCGGCATCTCGGCGCGAAACAAGGCCTCGATTCGGCGTGAACTCTGCCGATCGCGCGCGGGCTTGCCGGCCGAGACTGTCGCTCATCATGCTCGCCATGCGTTTCTTCCTGTCGATCGGCCTGGCTGCTGCTGCCTTGCATGGCGGCGGGGTCCAGGCTCAGCCCGCCACGCGCTGCATCGACGAGGCGCGCGTGGAAGGTGCCGGCGCGGCGCCCGACGAACCCGCTGCTGCCGACGCCGTCGACCCGCGTGCCACCCTGCAGGGCCTGGTGCGCGACGCGCTCGACCGCAGCCATGCGGTCGGCGCCAGCCGACTGCTGGCCGAGGCCGCCGCCAGCGACGTCGAGGAAACCCGCGCCGCGCTGCGACCGCAGGCCTCGCTGTCGGCCGGCGTCGGCCCCGGCGGCGTGCTGCAGCAGGGCGTGAACGACGCCGCGGCACTGCAGCTGCGCGCCAGCGTCAACGTCAGCCAGCTGCTCTACGACGGCGGCCGTGTCGACCGGCTGTCCGACTGGCGCGCCCAGCTGGCGGAATCGGCCCGCTGGGGCACGCTCACCGTGCGTGAGCAGCTGGCCATGAACACCGTGGCCCTGGCGCTGGAGCGCAGCCGCTACCGCCAGCATGTCGTCATCTACGGCCAGTACGTGCGCAAGATGGAATGCCTGGTCGAGGCGCTCGAGACCATCGTGCGTGCCGACCGCGGCCGCGCCAGCGAGCTCGTACAGGCGCAGAAGACGCTGCAGCAGGCGCAGCTGCTGCAGTCGGGCGCGCAGTCGCAGGCGCGCCAGGTCGACGTGCGGCTGCGCCGCCTGGTCGGCGACGGCTTGCCCGGTGTGCAGGGTCTGTCGACCGTGCTGCTGAAGGTGGACGCCTTGTCGGAACTGGTGGCCGAGGTCGAAGGTTCCACCGAGATCGGCCAGCTCACCGCGCAGATGGCCGCCGCCAGCGCCTACGCGCGTGCGGTGGCGGCCGGCGGCAAGCCGCAGGTCAGCTGGGCCTTCACTGGCAGCGGCGCCGCTGCCGTGGGCAGCAACCCCGACACCCCTGGCAACGGCCGCAGCGGCAACTTCTCGCTCGGTCTGGCCGTGAACATCCCGCTCTACAGCCCCGGTCTGGCCCCGGCCTCCGACGCCGCGCGCCGCCGCGCCGAGGCCTCGCGGCTGCAGCGCGAGGAAGCGCTGGAGGCCCGCCGCTACCGCGTGGCCGAAGTGCACGAACAGACCCTGGCCAGCTTCGACCGCGCCCGCCGCGTCGGCGCCGTGCTGCGCGAAAGCGAGCAGCTGCGCAACTTCACGCTGCAGCAGTGGCAGCAGCTGGGCAGGCGCAGCTTGTTCGACGTGATGGGCACCGAGGCCGAGCACTACCAGCTGCGCGTGGCCTACATCAATGCGCTGCACGACGGGCAGCAGATGAACGCGATGCTGCTGAGCCTGGGCCGCGGCGTCGGCCAGTGGCTGCGCTGATCCCTCCGAACCGACCCCACAGGACCTCCGATGCCCTTCAACCTTTTCCAGACCCTGCGTGAACTGGGCTTGCCGGCGCCGCGTGGCGTGCTCCAGGTCGGTGCCAGCTATGGCCAGGAGATGAGCTGGTTCGTCGAGAACGGCATCCAGGCCGGCGTGTTCATCGAACCGCTGCCCGAGCCCTTCGCGGTGCTGTCGCAAAGCTGCCTGCAGCGGCCGAACTTCGTGGCGGTGAACGCCCTGTGCGCCGAGCGCAGTGGCGAACGCGTGAGCTTCCACGTGGCCAGCAACGGTGGCCAGAGCAGCAGCATGCTGGCGCCCAAGAACCACCTGCAGGAATTCGACTTCGTGCGCTTCGACCAGAAGGTCGAACTGGTGTCCAACCGGCTCGACCATGTCATCGAATTCCTGCGCGCCAACGGCCACGCGCCGGCCTGCGACGCACTGGACCTGCTGTACATGGACACCCAGGGCGCGGAGCTGAAGGTGCTGCATGGCGCCGGTGCCGTTCTGCAGAACGTCCAGGTGGTGCTGACCGAGGTGACGCGAAACCAGATGTACGACGGCGCCCCCGAACTCGGCGACCTGATGGCCTTCCTGCAGCCGCTGGGCTTCACCCTGAACAACATCAACTTCGACCGCCACCACCACGGTGATGCGCTCTTCGTGCGCAAGCAGGCGCTGCACATCCACTGAAGGAAGGGCCCAGCCATGGCTGCCACGCCCCCTCGGCTGCGGGCCTTCTGCGTCGGACATGTGCCCCCGGTGTTCCAGCCTTCGCTGCCCTACACCATGCTCACGCCGCGGCCGCTGGGCCTGCCCGGCGAGCTCGTCCTGCCCGACGAACGCCACAGCCGCCAGGGTCTGAGCGGTGCGGTGCTGGCCGAGTACTCGCAGCTCTTCAGCCTGCAGGACCTGATCGAGGCCGGCGATGTCGTGGCCGACCGCCTGTACCTGTTCCAGTACCGCAAGTTCATCGGCCTGCGCAGCGGTGGCCAGCCCGCCAACGCCCCCTGGCTGCGCATCGCTGCGCCGGCCGAGGCCGTGGCGCTGATGCCTGGCGTCGAGGAGCTGCAGGCCCTGCCGCAGGCCGCGGTGGTGGGGTCGATCTTCGGCCTGGGCTGCAGTGTGGCGCAGAACTACGCGCAGGTGCACATCGTCGACGACCTGGTCACGTTCGCGGCCTGCCTGGGCGCGGCGGGTTTCGACCCCGGCGCGGTGCGCCAGTTCGTGGCCTTCCAGGGGCTGGTGCCGTCGCCCGCGCTGTGCCTGGTGGACACGCCGCTGTTCCTACAGCAGCTGCGCGTGCTGCGCCGGGCCTGGGACGAATATGCGCGCCATGCGGCCAGCGCCCATGTGGCCCGCCAGGGCTACCAGATGCGCGTGGGCGGCTACCTGCTCGAACGCCTGCACAGCCATCTGCTGTGCCGCGCGGTGATGGACGGCAGCACCCAGGGCGAGATCGGCATCGGCCAGCGCTTCGTCGTGCTCGACCCCGCCGGGGCCGTGCCCGCCAAGGCGCCGAGCCTGGAACCGGCCGTGGACGTCGTGGCGTGAGGATCGGCCTGGTCAGCATCCAGAAGAACCGTGCGGCCTGGCTGCACGAGTGGGTGGCCTTCCATCATCTGGTGGGCGTGTCGAAGTTCTACATCTACGCCCACAACTGCAGCGACGCGAGCGGCCCGGTGCTGGCCCGCCTGGCCCAGGCCTACGATCTGCAGGCCTTCGCCCTGAACACGGCGGAAAACCAGGTGCAGCTGAAGGCCTACCAGCACGCCTATGAACACTTCGGGCACGAGTGCGACTGGCTGGCCTTCATCGACGGCGATGAGTTCCTGTTCCCGACAGCCGCACCCAGCCTGGCCGAGGCGCTGGCACCGCACCAGTACCGCAAGGTCTCGGCCATCGGCGTGTACTGGGTCTGCTTCGGCAGTGGCGGTCACGTGCAGGAACCACCGGGCCTGGTGGTGCAGAACTACCGCCGGCGCCCCGGCCTGGACTTTCCCGACAACCAGCACGTGAAGAGCCTGGTGCGTGGCCGCCAGGCCAGCCGCGTGGGGCCGAACTCGCATCTGTTCGACACGCCCTGGGGCACCGAAGACGAGATCGGGCGCGCCGTCACCTTCGGCCGCACCGAGCATGCGCCGAGCCACACGCAGCTGCGCATCAACCACTATGTGACCCAGAGCCGCGAGTTCTTCCTGCGCTTCAAGCAGGGCTCGGGTGCTGCCGATGCCGGCGCGGCCTACGTGCGCCCCGAAAGCTGGTGGACCAAGCACGACCGCAACGAAGAGGCCGACGACTCCATGCAGCCCTGGCTGGCGCCACTGCAGCGCCAGATGGCGCTGCTCGACCTGCCGCAGCCCGGCTGGCCCTGGCCCTCGCGCCCCGAACAGGCCACACAGCCGGCCTGATCAGCCTTCTGCAAGCAAAAAGCCGAGCCCACAGGCCCGGCTTTTTTCATGGCGCCGGCAAACCCGCCTGCCGGCGGGCCTGCGGCCTCAGATCAGCGGCGTGTTGTTGCGCAGCGGGTCGTCCTCGCCGCCGGAGCGGCTGAAGAAGGCCGCGTTGGCGCGCGGCTCGCTGGTCGCCGGGCGTGCCGGCTCCGGTGCGCCCAGCAGCTCGGTCGGTGCTGCGGCCAGCAGATCGCCCAGGGCCGGCTGCACCGCGTCCTTGGCGAACCACACGTCGACCATCGCGCTGTCGCGTCCGTCGGTCTGGGTGTAGCTGCCCACCAGGCCCAGCAGGTTGCCGTTGTCGACCTCGCTGCCCTTGGTGAAGTCGAGGTTCAGCGACAGCACGTTGAAGTCGGCCAGGCCTTTCAGCTCGCCGGCGTCGGTGACACCGTCGCTGTTGGCGTCGACCCACAACCTCAGTTCGCCGAATGCCGCGTCCTGGCCGTCGACCTTGCCGTCGGCGTTGCCGTCCAGCGCCGCCAGGGCGCGGAAGCCGTCGCCGGCGCGCTGGCCGTTGGCGAGTTGGGTGGCGCCGCCGAACAGCTCACGCCCGTCGTTGATGACGCCGTCGCCGTTGATGTCGCGCACCAGCAGGCCGTCGTTGCCGCCGACCCAGCCCACCTGCGTCTGCCGGCCGGTGGCGTCGATGTCGAACTTCACGCCATCGGCCGCAGCCCGGGTCTGGATGCCGTTGCCGTCCAGGTCGAGCACGATCGGCGTCACGCTCTGCAGCGCCGCGAACTGCGCCGTGCTCATGGCCGACCAGTCCTCGCCCTCGAAGGCGTTGTACTGGGTCATGGTCATCGACGCCAGGTCCTGCGTCTCGAAGGCCACCACCTGGTCGGTGCTCAGCGCCGCGATCTGGTCCACGGTCAAGGCCCGCGCCTGCGCCGTCGTCAGGGCGACGATGTCCTGGCTGCCCAGGGCGCCGATCTGCGCGTCGCTCAGCGACACGATCTGCGTCGTCGTCATCGCGGCGATCTGCTGGCTGCCCAGCGCGGCGATGTCGGCGGTGTCGAAGCTGGACAGCTGGGCGGTGCTCAGCGCCGCGATCTGCTGCGTGCCGAACTGGCCGATCTGCAGCGTCGTGAACGCGTCCACCTGCTCGGTCGTCAGCGCCTGCAGCTGGGCCGCCGTCAGCGCCGCCAGCTGGGTCGAGCCCAGGGTCGACAGGTCATCGCTCTCCAGCGCCCGCAGCTGCGTCGTCGTCAGGGCCACCACCTGCTGCGTGGTGAAGGCGGCGTAGTCGCTGCTGTCGAAGGCCGCGATCACGCCCGTGCCCAGAGCCCGGATCTGGTTGACGCCCAGGCTGGCCAGGTCGCTGGTCGCGAGCTCGGTCATCTGGGTGGTCGTGAGGCTGGCCACCTGGGCGGTGGTCAGCGCCGCGATGCGCGCGGCGTCGAAGGACGAGAGGTCCTCGCCCGTCAGCGCCCTCAGCTGGGCCGTGGTCAGCGCCGCCACCTGGGCGGTGGTGAAGCTGGCCAGCTGCTCGGTGATCATCGCCTGCAGCTGTTGCGTGCCCAAGGCAGCGATCTGGGCGGTGCCCATCGCCACCACGTCGCGCGTTTCCAGCACGGCGATGTCGGCGGCGTCGATCGCCCGCACCTGCGAGGTCGTCAGCGCCGCCACCTGGGCCGTGCTCAGGGCTTCCAAAGCGTCGGTGCTCAGGCTGTTGATGGAGGCCGTGGTCAGGGCGCGGATCTGCGCCGTGTTCAGTGCCGCCAGGTCGGCGGTCTCCAGCACGGCGGCCTGGGCGCTGTTGATCGCGCCGACCTGCGTTGCGGTGAAGGCCGCGAACTGCGAGGTGCCGAACGCCGCCAGGTCGGCCCCGCTCAGGCTGTTGATCTGGCCCAGGTTCAGGGCCTGGATCTGTCGGGTCGTCAAGCTGGCGAGCTGGTCGTTGCTCATGGCACCGAGCTGGTCGCCGGTGAGCGCGCCGATCTGGGCGGTGCCCATCAGCACCAGGTCCTCGGTCTGCAGTGCGTCGATGCTGGCGGTGCTGATGGCGCGCACCTGCTGCGTGCCCAGGGCCACGAGCTGGGCGCTGCCCAGCGCGGTGATGGCGTCGTCGCCCATCGAGGCGATGGCCGCGGTGCCGAAGGCGCGCACCTGGGCCGTGGTCAAGGCGGCGAGGTCGGCGGTCTCGAGCGCCTGTACCTGGCCGGTGCCCAGGCGGGCAATCTGCGAGGTGGTCAGCGCCGCGAACTGCGCGGTGCCCAGCGTGTTGAGGTCGGCACTGGCGATGAGGCCGATGTGGGCCGTGTCGAGGGCCGCCACCTGCGCCGTGCCCAGGTTGCTCAGCTGGTCGGTGGTCAGCGCCTGCACCTGGGCGGCGTTGAAGGCGCGCACCTGGGCCGTGGTCATGGCCGCGATGTCGGCGGTCTGCATGGCGCCGAGGTCGGCCGCTTCGATGGCCGCCACCTGCGCCGTGCGCAGTGCCGCCACCTGGGCGGTGGTCAGGGCCTGCAGCTGGCCGGCCGTCATCGTGGCGATGGCGGCGGTGCCGAAGGCGCGCACCTGGTCGGCCGAGAGAGCGGCCAGATCGGTGGTTTCCAGCGCCGCGACGTGGGCGTTGTCCAGTCCGGCGATCTGCTGCGTGCCGAGTGCCTGGAACTGGGCCGCGCTCAGGGTGTTCAGGCGCGCCGGGTCGATCGCGTTGAGCTGGGCCGTGCCCAGTGCGCCCAGCTGGGCGTCGGTCAGCTGCGTCAGCTGGTCGGTGCTCAGCGCCGCCATCTGCGCGGTGCTCAGTCCGGGCAGTTGCAGTGCGCCCAGCGCCGCCAGGTCAGCGGTCTCCATCAGCGCCAGATCGGCCACCTCGATGGCGCGGATCTGCTGTGTCGACAGCGCCGCGAACTGCTCGGTCGTCAGCGACTGCAGCTGCGCTGCGCTCAGCGCGGCGATGGCGGCGGTGCCCAGACCGCGGACCTGCGTGCCGGTCAGCGAGGCGAGGTCGGTGGTTTCCATGGCCGCCACCTGGGCCGTGCTCAGGCCTGCCAGCTGCGATGCGCTGAGGGCCGAGAATTCTTCGGTGCCCATCGCCGCCAGGCGGTCGGGGGCGATGGCTGCGAGCTGGGCCGAACCCATTGCGCCCAGCAAGGTGCCGCTCAGGGCACTGAGCTGGTCGGTGGTGAGCGCGGCCACCTGGGCCGTGGTCAGCGCCGCGAACTGCGTGTTGCTCAGCGCGTTGATGTCGGTGCTTTCAAGCACCGCGATGTTGGCCGTGCTGATGGCGCGCAGCTGGTTGGCCGTGAGCGCCTGGAACTGGGCCGAGCTCATCGACTGCAGCTGGTCGCTGGTCAGGGCCTGGATGGCGGTGGTGCCGAGCGCGGCCACCTGCGGTGCCAGCAGCGCCGACAGGTCGGTGGTCGACAGCGCGGCCACCTGGCCGGCCGTGAGACTGGCGATCTGGTGGTCCTGCAGCGTGATGAACTGCGCGGTGGTCAGCGCGCTCAGGTCGGACTCGGCGATGGCGCGCAGCTGGGTGCTGGTCAGGGCCCGCAGCTGGTCGCTGCCCAGCGTGCTGAGCTGCGTGGTCGTGAGTGCGGCCACCTGGCTGGCCTGCAGGCCCGCCACCTGGCGGCTGTCCAGCGCGTTCAGGTCGGCCGACTCCAGTGCCCGCACGGCGTCGTTGCCCAGCGCGCGCAGTTGCCCGCTGGTCAGGCCTGCCACCTGGGCCGTGGTCAGGGCGGCGATCACATGCGTGTTGAAGGCGGAGAAGGCGGCCGTGCCGATGGCGGCCACCTGCGCCGTGGCCAGCAGGCTCAGGTCGCTGCTGCCGAGCGCGGCCGCCTGCCCGGCGTTCAGCGCCGGGAGCTGGGCGGTGGTCAGGGCGGCGAACTGCACGCTGTCCATGGCGGCCAGGTCGTCGGCCTCCATCGCGCCGATCTGGCGGCTGGTGAGGGCCTGCACCTGGGTCGAGGTCAGGGCGGCGACCGATGACGAGCTCAGGGCGATGATCGACTCGGTGCTCAGGGCCTGCAGCTGGCGCGAGTCCAGCACGCGCAGGTCGTCGCTCTGGATGCTGCCGATCTGCTCGGCGGTCAGGCGTCCCATCTGGGCAGTGGTCAGCGCCGCGATCTGCGCGGTCGTCATCGCCGCGAAGTCGCCGGCCTCGATGGCGGCGAACTGGCGCGTGCCCAGGGCCTGCACCTGTGCGGTGGTCAGCGCGGCGATGCCGGCGGTCTCGAGCGCAGCGATGGCGTTGACGCTCAGGCTGCCGATCAGGCTGGTGCCCAGGGCGACGATGTCGGCGGTCTCCAGGCCTGCGGCCTGCAGCTCGGTGATGGCGGCCACCTGGGCGGCCTGCAGCGCGGCGAAGCCCGAAGTGCCCAGCGCGGCCAGGTCCTCGGCTTCGAGCGCGGCGATCTGCCGGGTGGTGAGGCTGCGGATCTGGTCGGTGCCCAGCGCGGCGAGTGCCGAGGTGGTCAGGGCGGCCAGCTGGCCGTCGCTCAGGGTGCGCAGCTGGCGCGAGCTCATCGCGGCCACGTCGGCCGTTTCCAGCCCGGCCACCTGTTCATCGCGCAGTGCCGCGATCTGGGCCGTGCCCAGGGCCGCGAACTGCTGGGTGCCCAGCGCGTTCAGGTTGGCCACCGACAGGTTGCCCACCTGCGGCGCCGTCAGCGCCGCCGCCTGCGTGGCGGTCAGTGCCGCGAATTGCGAGGTGCTCATGCCGGCGAGTTGTTCGTCGGTGAGCGCGGCGATCTGCGCGGTGCTCAGCGTGCTCGGCGATGTCGTCGGCAGGCTGCCGATGTTGCTGGGGTCGATGGCGGCGATCTGCGCCGGCGTCATCGCCGCGATCTGGCTGGAGCTGAGCGCGCCGATGGTGGCAGCACTCAGGCCGGACAGCGCTTCGACCGAGATCGCGCGGATCTGCGCCGAGCTCAGCGCCGCGATGTCGGCGGTTTCCATCACGGCCAGCTTGTCGCCACTGAGCGAGGCGATCTGCGCGGTCGACAGGGCCCGCACCTGGGCGGTGGTCAGGGCGACGATGTCCTCGTTCTCGAGCGCGGCCAGCTGGTTGGCACCCAGGGCGGCCACCTGTTCGGTGCCCAGCCTGGACACCTGGTCGGCGGTCAGGGCACCGATCTGGCCTTCGCCCAGCGCGCGGATCTGTGCGGTGCGCAGCGCGGCCAGGTCGGCGGTCTGCAGGCCGGCGATCTGCTCGTCGCTGAGCGCAGCGATCTGCGCCGTGCTCATGGCGGCGAACTGCGCCGTGCCGAAGGCGTTCACCTGTTCAGGGTTCAGGCCCGACAGCAGACCGCCGTTCAGGCCGGCCACCTGGGCCGTGCCGAGCGCGGCGATCTGGCTGGTGCTCAGGGCGTTCAACCCGTCGACGCCCAGGGCCTCGATCTGGGCGGTGCCGAAGCGCGTCAGGTCGGCGGTTTCCAGCGCGACCAGCTTGTCCTGGTCGATGGCGGCGATCTGCTCAGGCGTCAGTGCGGCGGCCTGCGCGGTGGTGATGCCGGCCAGCGCGTCGGTGCTCAGCGCGCCGAAGTTCTCGGCCGAGAGCGCCCGGATCCTGGCGGTGCCCAGCGCGGCCACGTCGGCCGATTCCAGCGCCTGGGCCTGGTTCTGGGTGAGCGCGGCAATCTGCGCGGTGGTCATGGCAGCGAACTGCGCGGTGCCCATCGCGGCCAGGTCGGCGGCGTCGAGGCCGGCCACCTGGCCGGCGCTGAGGCCGGCCACCTGGCGCGTGCTCAGCGCAGCGCTCTGGGCGGAACTGAAGGCGTCGAGCTGGCTGTCGCTCAACACGGCCATCTGGGCGCTGGTCAGCGCGACCAGGTCGGCGGTCTCCAGGGCCTGGAGCACGCCGTCGGACAGGCCCGCCACCTGCTCGGTGGACAGTGCTGCGACCTGGGCGCTGCTCAGGGCGGCCACGGCACTGGTGCCGAGTGCGGCGAGCGCCTCGGTGCCCAGGGCGCGGATCTGGGCCGTGCTGAAGCCGGCGATCACCTCGGTGCCGAGCGCGCCGGCCTGGGCCGGGGTCAGCGCGGCGATCTGCGCCGTGCTCATGCCGGCGTACTGCGTCACACCCAGGGCGGCCTGGGCGTTGGGGTCGAGGGCGGCCAGCTGTTCGGCGGAAAGGGCGCGGATCTGCTGGCTGGTCAGGGCCAGCAGCTGGTCGCTGCCCAGGGCGGCGATCTGGCCGGTGGTCAAGGCGGCCAGCTGGCCGGTGCCCAGGGCGCGGATGTCGTCTGTGGCCATCACGGCCACCTGGCTGGCGGCCAGGCCCTGCAGCTGCTCGGTGCTGAGCGCGGCCACCTGGGCGGTGGTGAATGCGCGCACCAGGTCGTCGGTCAGCGCGGCGAGTGCGGTGCTGGTCAGGGCGCGGATCTGTGCGGTGCGCAGCTCGGCGAGGTCGGTGGTCTGCAGCGCGGCGGCCTGGTCGGCGGTCATCGCGGCGATCTGTGCGGTCGTGAGCTGCTGGAACTGGCTCGAGGTCAGCGCGGCCAGCTTGTCGCCGTCGATGGCGACGAACTGGTCGGTGCTGAGGGCGCCGATCTGGCGCGAGTTCAGCGCGGCCAGCTGGCCGGTGCCCAGGGCGTCGACCTGCGCTTCGCCGAGCGCGGCGATCTGGCCGGTGCCGAGCACGGCGATGTCACGGGTTTCCACGGCCTGCAGCTGCTCTTCGCGCAGGGCGGTCAGCTGGTCGGTCGTGAGGGCGGCCACCTGGTTCGTGCCCAGGCCGGCGATGGCACCGGTGCTCAGGGCGGCCAGGCTCTCGGTGGCCAGTGCCCGCAGCTGGGCGGTGCCCAGGGCGGCGACGTCGTCGGTCTGCAGGGCTTCGGCCTGCACGGCGCTGATCGCTGCCACCTGGGCCGTGGTCATGGCGGCGAAGTGCGAGGTGCCCAGGCTGGCCAGGCGCTCGGCGTCGATCGCGCCGATGTGGTCGGGGGTCAGGGCGGCGAACTGGCGCGACGACAGCGCATTGAGCTGCGCACTGTCGAGCGCGGCGATCTGCAGCGTCGACAGCGACGCCAGCTGCGGCAGGCCGAGCGCGGTGATGTCGCGGGTTTCCAGGGCGGCCATCTGCTCGGCGCTGAACTGCGCGAGCTGCGCGGTGCTGAGCGCGGCGGCCTGCTGGGTGGTCAGCGCGGCGATGGCTTCAGCGCTCAGGCTGGCCATGGCCTGCGGCGTCATGGCACGAACTTGAGCCACGCTGAGCACGGCGAGGTCGGCGGTCTGCATGGCCGCAGCCTGCTCGGCGGTCAGCGCGGCCAGCTGGGCGGTGGTCAGGGCCAGGAACTGCGACGAGCTCAGCGAGCTCAGGTCGTCGGCGGCCAGCGCTGCGAACTGCGCGGTGCCGATGGCCGCCACCTGGCGCGAGTTGAGTGCGGCCAGCTGGTTCGTGTCGAAGGCGTCGAACTGCAAGGTCGACAGGGCGGCGATCTGGTTCGTGCCCATCTGGGCGATGTCGCGGGTCTCGATGGCCGCCACCTGCTCGGCCGTCAGCCCGGCGATCTGCGCGGTGGTCAGGGCGGCGATCTGGGCCGTTCCCAGCGCCGCGATGGCCGCTGGCGACAGCGCCGCCACGGCGCCGGCCGACAAGGAGCGGACCTGGTTGGCCGACAGCGCTGCGATGTCGTCGGTCTGCAAGGCGGCGGCCTGGGCCGCCGAGATGGAAGCGATCTGCGCGGTGGTCAGCGCGGTGAACTGCGCCGTGGTCAGTGCGGCCAGGGCTTCGGGGCTGAGGTTGGAGATGGCGGTGGTGGTCCAGCCGGCCATCTGGCCATTGCCCAGCGCGGCCAGCTGTTCGGCGCTGAGCGCGGCGAACTGGGCCGAGCTGAGTGCCGCCACCTGGGTGGTGCTCAAGGCAGCGAGATCGGCCGTCTGCATGCCCGACAGCTGTTCGGCGGTGAGCGCCGCCACCTGGCCGGTGGTCAGCGCCGCGGCTTGCGAGGTCGTGAGGGCCTGGATGGCTTCGACCGACAGTCCGGCCATGGCGGCGGCGGCCAGCGCGCGGATCTGGCTGGTGCTGAGCGTGGCCAGGTCGGCCGTCTCCAGCGCCGCAGCCTGGGCGCTGGTGATGGCGCCGAGCTGGGCGCTGTTCATGACGGCGTAGTGGGCGGTGCCCAGCGCGGCCAGGCTGGCGGCCTGCAGGCCTTCGATCTGCAGGCTGGTCAGCGCGGCGACCTGGGCCGTGCCCAGCTGCGCCAGCTGGGCGGCTTCGATGCCGGCCAGCTGCGTGCTGCTCAAGGCGCGCAGTGCGGCGCTGTTCAGGGCGGCGAGATTGGCGCTGCCCATCTCACCCAGGTCGCCGGCGTCGATGGCGGCGGCCTGGGCGCTGTTCAAGGCGGCTGCCTGGGCCGTGGTCAGCGCAGCGAACTGGCTGCCACCGAGCGCGGCGATGCTGGCCGAGGACAGCGCAGCCACGCCGCTGGCGCCGAGCGCGCGCAGGTCGGCGGTCTCCAGAGCTTGGGCCTGGGCCGTGGTCAGGGCCGCGATCTGGGCTGTGCCCAGCGCGGCGAAGTGGCGGGTTTCCAGGTCCGCCAGGCGGCTGGCGTCCAGGCTGGCCAGCTGGGCCGTGCCGAGCGCGGCCACCTGCGCGGTGGTGAAAGCAGCCAGCTGCGGGCCTTCCAGCGCCGCGAGCTGTTCGATCGAGAGCGAGCGCACCTGGGCCGTGGTCAAGGCGGCCAGGTCGGCCGTTTCCATCTGCCCGATGTTGGCGCTGCTGATCGCCGCCACCTGGCCGGTCGTCAGGGCGGCGATTTGTGCGGTGGTGAAGCCGGCAATGGCTTCGGCCGACAGGGCGGCGATGTTGCTGGTGGAGACGGCGGCCATCTGGGCCGTGCTCAACGCGGCCAGATCATTGGAGCCCAGCGCGGCGAACTGCACGCCGCTGAGTGCTGCCACCTGCGCCGTGGCCAGGGCTGCCAGCTGTGCCGGCAGCAGGGCATTGATGTCATCGGCGTCCAGACGCGCCATCTGCGCGGTGGTCAGCGCACGAACCTGGGCAGAGCCCAGCGCTGCCAGCTGCTCGCCGCTGAGCGCGTCGATCTGCACGTCGCGCAGCGCCGCCACGGCGGCGGTGCTGAAGGCGGCGATGTCGGCGCTTTCCATCTGCGCCAGGTCGGCAGCCTCGATGGCGCGAACCTGGGCGGCGGCCAGCGCCGCGGCCTGGGCCGTCGTCAGGGCCTGCAGGGCGTCGCCCGACAGGGCTTCGATCTGGGCCGTGCGCAGCAGGCCCACCTGGGCCGTGGTCAGCGCGGCGAGGTTCTCGCCTTCCAGCGCGACCAGCTGGGCCGTGGTCAGCGCGCCCAGCTGCACGGCGTTGAGCTGCGAGAACTGCGTCGTCGTCAGGTTGTTCAGCTGCGCCGCGTCCATGCCGGCGATCTGACCCGCCGTCAGGGCCACCGCGCCGCCGCCGCCCAGCTGGGCCAGCTGTTCGGCGGACAAGGCCGCCACCTGCGCGCTGGACAGGCCGAGGATCTGCGCCGAGTTCAGCGCGGCCAGGGCCGAGGTGCTCAGCGCCGCCATGTCGTCGAGCTCGATGGCGCGCAGCTGGCTGGCCGTGAGCGCAGCCGCCTGCGCCGAGGTCAGCGCGCCGACCTGGTCGGCACCGAATGCCGCGATGTTGGCGGTGCTGAGTGCGCGGATCTGGGCCGTGCCCAGTGCCGCCACGTCGGCGGCTTCCAGTGCCGCGGCCTGGGCGCTGCTGAGCGCGCCGGCCTGCGCCGCGGTCAGGCCGCTGAACTGCAGCGTGCCCAGCCCGGCCAGGCGCGACGGGTCGAGTGCCGCGACCTGGGCCGTCGTGAGGCTGCCCATCTGCGCCGCGGACAAGCCTGTCAGCTGCTCGGCCGACAGCGCGTTGAGCTGGTCGGTGCCCAGGGCCACGAGCTGGGCGGTGTGCAGCGCGCCCAGGTCGGCGCTGCTCAGGCCGGCCAGACCGTCGGGCTGCAGCGCGCGCAGCTGGGTGTTGCTCAGCGCGCGCAGCTGGGCGCTGTCCAGCGCACCGACGAGGCCGGCGTCGAGTGCGGCCACCGCGGCCGTGCTCAGCGCGCGGATCTGGCTGGTGCCCAGCGCCGCGAGGTCGGCGGTGTCGAAGCCGGCGAGTTGCGTGGCATTCAGTGCCGCCACCTGGGCGGTGGTCATCGCGGCGAAGACCGAGGTGCCGAACGCGGCCAGGTCGTCGGCCGACATGCCGGCCAGCTGGACCGCGGTCAAGGCCGCGGTCTGGGTGGTGGTGAGCGCGTCGAGCTGGGCGCTGTCCAGCGCTTCGAGCTGGCGGGTGGTGAGGGCGGCGATCTGGCGGGTGGACAGGCGCGAGAGTTCGGCGTTGTCGATGGCGACCAGGTCTTCGATCTCGATGGCGCGGATCTGGGTGGAGCTCAGGCCGTTGAGCTGTTCGCTGCTGAGCGCGCCGATGGCGTCGCTGCCCAGCGCCGCCACCGACTGGGTGCTCAGGCCGGACAGTTCCGAGGCACGCAGCGCCGCCACGTCGGCGGTCTCCAGGGCCTGCACCTGGGCTTCGCTCAGGCCCGCCAGCTGGCGCGAGACCATGCCTGCGAATTGGGTGGTGCCCAGCGCCGCCAGGTCGGCGGGGCTCAGGGTGGCGAGCTGCGCGGTCGTCAGGCCGGCCACCTGGGCCGAGCTCAGCAGGCGCAGGTCGTCCGTGGTCAGCGCGACGAACTGGGTCGTGCTCAGCGCGGCGATCTGCATCGTGCGCAGGGCGCCGAGCTGGGCGGCGCTGAGCACGTCGAGGTCGTCGGTGCCGAGCACGCGGATCTGCGCCGTCGACAGGCCGGCAATCTGCTCGGTCGTCAGTGCGGCGATCTCGGTCGTCGTCATGCCGGCGATGTTGGCCGTGCCGGTGCCGCCGATCTGGCCGCCACCGATGCTGCCCAGGTTGCCGCCGGTCAGCGCGCCGAGCTGCGCCGTGGTCAGCGCGCCCAGCTGGGCCGAGTTGAAGACGGCCACGTGGGACGACACGGCGCCGAGCATGCCCAGGTCGAGCGCACGCATCTGCGTGGCCGTGAGTGCGGCCAGGTCCTGGGTCTCGAACTGCGAGAAGTCCTGCGTGCCCACGGCGCGCAGCTGCGTGGCACTCAGGCCCTGGATCTGGTCGGTGCTCAGGCTGCGCAGCTGCGCGGCGCTCATGGCGTCGATGGCGGCGGTGCTGAGCGAGGCGATCTGGGCGGGGCGCAGCGCGGCCAGGTCGGCGGCGGCCAGGCCGGTGACCTGGGCCGCGCTCAGCCCGGCGATCTGGGCGGCGCTGAGTGCTGCGAACTGGGCGGTGCCGAGGTCGTGAATGCCGCTGCCCAGCGCGCTGATCTGCGCGCCGCTCAGGCCGGACACGGCCGAGGTGGCCAGCGCACCGAGCTGGTCGGCGCTGAGCGCAGTGATCTGGGTGGTCGTCAGGGCGCCGACCTGTGCGGCCGTGAGCGACGCGACGTCGGCCGTCTCCAGGCTGGCGACGTCGGCGCCGATGGCGCGCATCTGTGCGGCGCTGAGCGCGCGCACCTGGGCGCTGGTCAGTGCGGCGATTTCACTGCCGGACAGCGACTCGATGGCGGCCGTGGACAGCGCGGCGATCTGGGCCGTGCCCAGCGCGGCCAGGGCAGCGGCGCTGCCCAGGCTGTCGAGCTGCGCGGTCGTGAGCCCGGCGATGGCCGCGGGGCTCAGCGAGGCGATGGCGTCGGAAGGCAGGGCGGCGCCCAGGCCGCCGATGGCGGCGGCGCTGAAGCCGGCGATCTGGCTGCTCGTGAGCACGCCGAAGTCGGCCGTGAGGCCGGCCACCTGCGTGGCATTCAGGCCGGCGATCTGGGCCGAGCTGAGCGCGGCGATGCTGCTGGTGCCCAGCGCGTCCAGATCGGCTGCGCTCAGGCCGCTGAGCTGGCTGGTGGCCAGGGCGCGCACCTGCGCGGTGGTCAGGGCATTGAGCTGGTCGTTGTCGAGCGCGCCGAGCTGGGCGCTGCTCAGCGCGGCCAGGCGCTGCGTGCCCAGGGCCTGCAGGTCGGCGCTGTCCAGGCCGGCGATGGCGGCGGTGCTGATGGCGCGCAGCTGGCCGGTGCCGAGTGCGGCGAGCTGGTCGCTGCTGAGGGCGGCGATGTCGCCGCTGTCGAGGCCGGAGATGGCGCCCGTGGACAGCAGCCGCAGCTGGGTCGACGACATCGCGGCGAGATCGGCGCTGCCGAGCGTCGCGCCATAGGCTTCGCCCAGCGAGGACACCTGGGCGCTGGTGAGCGCGGCCAGCTGGTCGGCGGTGATGCTGTCCAGCCGGGCGAGCTGGGCGGTGCTCATCGCCGCCACCTGGGCGGCGCTGAGGCCTTCGATCTGGGCGCTGCTGAGCGCGTCGACCGCGGCGGTGCCGAGCGCGCGGATCTGCGCGTTCGTCAGCACGGCCAGGTCGGCGGTTTCGAATGCCGCGGCCTGGGCCGAGGTGATGGCGGCCACCTGGGCGGTGCTCAGGGCGGCGAACTGGCTCGTGCCCATGGCGGCGAAGTCGCCGCTTTCGATGGCGCCCAGCTGGCGTGTCGTCAGTGCGGCCACCTGGGCCGTGGAAAGACCGGCCACGACGGCGCTGGACAGGGCCGCCACGCCGGCGGTGGTGAAGGCCTGCAGCTGTCCGGCCGACAGGGCTGCGACGTCGTCGGTGCCCAATGCCGCCACCTGGCTGGTGCCGAGCTGCGCGATCTGGGTGGTGCTCAGCGCAGCGATCTGCTGGGCGGTGAGCGCCTGGACCTGTTCGCTGGTCAAGGCGGCCAGCTGGTTGCCGGCCAGGGCGGCGATGCCGCGGGTGCCGATGGCCGCCAGGTCCTCGGCGTCGATGGCCTGCATCTGCGCGGTGCTCAGCGCGCGCAGCAGGGTGGTCGACAGCGCGCCGATCTGGGCCGAGCTGAAGGCTTCGATGTCGGCGGTGGAGAAGGCCGACAGCTGCGTCGCCTGCAGCCCGCGCAGGGCGGTGGTGCCGAGCGCGGCAACCTGGTGCGTGTCCAGCGCGGCCAACTGCACGGTGGACATGGCCGCGATCTGCACGCTGTTCAGTGCCGAGACGGCGCTCGTCGAAAGGCTGTTGAAGTCGGCCGAGTCGATGGCCCGGATCTGGGCCGAGTTCAGCGCCCCCACCTGCGAGGACTGCAACTGTGCGAACTGCGCCGTGGTGAGCGCCGCGACCTGGCGTGTCGCCAGTGCCTGCACCTGGGTGACGCTGAAGGCGCCGACGTCGGCGGGGCTGAAGGCGGCGATCTGGCTGGTGGACAGCACGGCCAGGCCGGCCAGGTTGATGGCCGGCACCTGGCTGGCGGTCAGGGCGACGATCTGCGCGCTGCTGAAGGCCGCCCAGTCTTCCGTGGTCAAGGCTGCAATCTGCGCCGTGCCCATGCTGGCGATCTGGGCAGTCGTGAAGTTCGGAATCAGGGTGGCCATGTGCTGTCCTTGTGCGCTTTCGCGGCATCGCGTGATCGTTCTGACCGTCGGCCAGGCCCGTCCGGGCCCGGCTCACCGGTTCATGTTCACGAGATATCGGGCCGCGCCCCCCCCGACTTGAGGGGGATTTGCCGAGGAACTGCAGGGCGTTCACCCGCCTTTCGATCGCCGTGGCTGGCTAAGACCGCGGGTGCCCGCGCCATCGGCCGATCGGGGCCGAAATGAAGGACGGCGGCACCATGAAAAACGCCCTGCACGGGCAGGGCGTCACGCTGGGGCGGCAGCGCCGCGGGGGGCGACTTACTTCGAAGGCACCTTCCCGTCCACACCCTTCAGGTAGAAATTCACTCCGCCGAGGAACTTGTCGTCGGCCACCACGTCCTTGGCCAGCACTTCCTTGCCGTCCTGCCCCACCAGCGGGCCCTTCCAGATGCTGTAGCTGCCGTCCTTCAGGCCGGCGCGGATGGTGTCCACCTTGGCCTTGATGTCGGCCGGCACCTTGTCGCTGACCGAGACCAGGTCGATGGCGCCTTCCTTCACGCCCCACCACACGCCGCTGCCGCCGGTCCACTTGCCGTCCAGCGCCTCGCGCGTGGCCTGGATGTAGTAGGGCGCCCAGTTGATGATGGCGCTGGCCAGGTGGGCTTCGGGCGCGTAGGCCGTCATGTCGCTGTCCCAGCCGAAGGCGAGCTTCTTGTTCTTGGCGGCTGTCTGCAGCACGGCCGAGCTGTCGGTGTTCTGGAACAGCACGTCGGCGCCTTGATTGATCAGGCTTTGCGCGGCTTCGGTTTCCTTCGGGGGGTCGAACCACTTGTTGACCCAGACCACCTTGGTCCTGATCTTCGGGTTCACGCTCTGCGCGCCCAGGGTGAAGCTGTTGATGTTGCGGATGACCTCGGGAATGGGAATCGAGCCCACCACGCCCAGCGTATTGCTCTTGGTCATGGCCCCGGCGATGACGCCGGCCATGTAGGCGCCTTCGTAGGTGCGGCTGTCGTAGGTGCGCATGTTGGGCGCCTGCTTGTAGCCGGTGGCGTGCTCGAACTTCACGTTCGGGCTGTCGGCCGCCACCTTCAGCATCGGTTCCATGTAGCCGAAGGTGGTGCCGAAGACGAGGGTGTTGCCCTGGCCCACGAGGTCGCGGAACACACGTTCGGCGTCGGCGGCCTCGGGCACGTTCTCGACGAAGCTGGTGACGACCTTGTCGCCGAATTCCTTCTCGATGGCCTTGCGGCCGTTGTCGTGCGCGAAGGTCCAGCCGCCGTCGCCGACCGGGCCCACGTAGGCGAAGGCGATCTTCAGCGGCTCGGGCTTGGGCGCCGGGGCCGAGGCCGCCGGGGCCGGTGCCGGCGTGGCCGCCACGGGCGCTTCTTCCTTCTTGCCGCAGCCCATCAGCGCGGCGCTGCCGGCCAGGGTGGTCCAGCCGGCCAGCTGCAGCAGGCGGCGCTTGGTCTTGTCGGGGGTGGGGTGCTTCATGGGGGTTGCTCCGTCGTGGTCGAGAAAGGTGATTCAGTGGCCTGGCGTGAAGGGCTTGCCGAGGGACGCCGGCATGTTGGCCTTGATGAAGCCGGTGTTGCGCGAGATCAGCACCAGCACGGCGATGGTGGCCAGGTAGGGCAGCATGCTCAGGAATTCGCTGGGTACGTCCACGCCCTGGCCTTGCAGATGGAATTGGAGCATGGTGACGCCGCCGAACAGGTAGGCCCCCAGCAGCACGCGCGCCGGGCGCCAGGTGGCGAAGGTGGTCAGCGCCAGCGCGATCCAGCCCTTGCCGGCCACCATGCCCTGCACCCACAGCGGCGTGTACACCACCGACAGGTAGGCCCCGGCCACGCCGCACAGCGCACCGCCGACCACCACCGCGGCCAGGCGGATGCGCCGCACGGGCGTGCCGAGCGCATGCGCCGATTCCGGCGATTCACCCACCGAACGCAGCACCAGCCCGGCGCGGCTGCGGTACAGGAACCAGGCGATGCCCACCGTCAGCGCCACGGTGGCATAGACCATGGGGTGCTGGCGGAACAGAGCCGGGCCGACGAAAGGTAGGTCGGCCAGCCAGGGGACGGCGTACTGCGCCCGTTCGCCCAGCTTGGCCTGCACGTAGCCCACGCCCACGAAGGCCGACAAGCCGGCCCCGAACAGGCTGAGCGCCAGACCCGTGGCGTACTGGTTCGTGCCCAGGTAGATGACGAGCAGGGCGAAGGCGGCGGCCATCAGCCCGCCGGCCGCGGCCCCGGCGGCGAAGGCCGCGATGTCGCTGCCGGTGTGCACGGCGGTGGCGAAGCCGGCAATCGCGGCGATCAGCATCAGGCCTTCGGCGCCCAGGTTGACGATGCCGGCGCGTTCGTTGATGAGCAGGCCGAGTGCGGCAATCGCCAGCACCGTGCCTGCGTTCAGGGTGGCTGCGATCAACAGGGCGATGCTGTCCATGGTCTGGCTCAGGAACCCGTCGACTGGGCCGCGGCCGGCGCGGGCTGGCCTGCGGCTGGCGTGGCCACCCAGCGCAGCCGGTAGTGGATCAGGGTGTCGCAGGCCAGCAGGCAGAACAGCAGCAGGCCCTGGAACACCCCGGTGATCGACTTCGGCAGACCCAGCCGCGACTGCGCCAGTTCGCCACCGATGTAGAACATGCTCATCAGCACGCCGGAAAAGACGATGCCCACCGGGTGCAGCCGCCCCACATAGGCCACGATGATGGCGGCGAAGCCGTAGCCGGCCGGCACGTAGGGTGTCAGCTGCCCCAGCGGCCCGGCGGCTTCGAGCCCGCCTGCCAGGCCGGCCATGCCGCCCGATACCAGCAAGGCCGTCCACAACGCCCCGCGCGACGAGAACCCGGCATAACGCGCCGCCGCAGGGGCCAACCCGCCCACCTGCAGCGCGAAGCCGCGGTAGCTGCGGAACAGGAAGACCCACAGCACGCCCACCGCCACCGCGGCGATGAGCGTGCCGATGTGCGCTCGCAGCCCGTCGACCAGCCGCGGGATCTTCGTTTCGGGCAGGAAGCTGATGCTCTGTGGGAAGTTGAAGCCCTTCGGGTCTTTCCAGGGGCCGTAGACCAGGTAGCTCAGCAGCATCTCGGCCACGTACACCAGCATCAGGCTGACCAGGATCTCGTTGGCGTTGAAGCGGTCGCGCAGCAGCGCGACGATGGCGGCCCAGGCCATGCCGCCGAGCACGCCCGCCAGCAGGATGGCCACGACGATGACGCGGCCCATGCCGCCGAAGAAGGCCACCGTGTCGGGCCCCGGCCCGGCCTGCATGGCCACCCAGCCCGCGCAGAGGGCGCCCACGACGAACTGCCCCTCGGCACCGATGTTCCACACGTTGGAGCGGAAGCACACCGCCAGCCCCAGCGCGATCAGGATCAGCGGCGTGGCCTTGATCGACAGTTCCGACAGGGCATAGGCGCTCTTCAGCGGTTCGACGAAGAACACCTGCAGTCCGCGCACCGGGTCCTTGCCCAGCAGCAGGAACAGCGCCACGCCGATCAAGACGGTGAAGGCCAGGGCGAGCAGCGGGCTGGCCAGACCCATCCAGCGCGAGGCCTGGGCCCGGGGTTCCAGCTTCAGCATCAGGCCACCACCACGTTGCGGCCTGTGGCAGGCGCCGGCTGCGGCCACAACCCGCTCATCCATTCGCCGAGGGTCTCGATGCGCGCGTCGGCCACCGCCACGGCCGGCGACATGCGCCCCTGGGCGACGACGACCAGCCGGTCGCTGAGCTGGAAGAGTTCGTCGATTTCCTCGCTGACGATGAGCAGTGCGCAGCCTCCGTCGCGCAGCCGCAGCAGTTCGCCGCGGATCTGCGCGGCCGCGCACACGTCCACGCCCCAGGTGGGCTGGGACACGATGAGCAGCCGGGGCCGGGCGTCGATCTCGCGCCCGACGATGAATTTCTGCAGGTTGCCGCCCGACAGGCTGCGCGCCGCGGCATCCGGGCCGCCGGCCTTCACCTGGAAGCGTTCGATCAGCCGCGCGGCCAGTGCCCGCACACGGCCCGTGGCCACCCAGCCGCTGGCCGACACGGCTTCGGTGCGCGTGAGCAAGGTGTTCTGCGCCAGGCTCAGCGTGGGCACCGCGCCGCGGCCCAGGCGCTCTTCGGGCACGAAGTGCAGGCCCAGCGCGCGGCGCTCGTGCGGGCCGGCGGGCGCCATGTCGTGGCCCAGAAGCGTGATGCAGCCCGGCGCGGCACGCAGGTCTTCGCCCGACAGCGCCGCCAGCAGCTCCTGCTGTCCGTTGCCGGACACCCCGGCCACGCCCAGCACCTCGCCGGCACGCAGCTCGAAGCCGATGTCGTGCAGGTCCATGCCGAACGGGTCCTGCCGGGGCAGGCTCAGTGCCCGCACCCGCAGCACCGCTGCGCCCTGCGTGGCGGCGCGCGGCTGCAATGGCGGCGGGTCGGCGCCGATCATCAGCCGCGACAGGCTGGCATTGCTCTCATCGGCCGGCTGCACCACGCCCGTGACGCGGCCGCCGCGCAGCACCGTGCAGCGGTGGCACAGCGCGCGGATCTCGTCGAGCTTGTGGCTGATGTAGAGGATGCTGCAGCCACTGGCCGCCAGCCGGCGCAGCGTGCCGAAGAGTTTGTCCACCGCCTGTGGCGTGAGCACCGAGGTGGGTTCGTCCAGGATCAGCAGCTGCGGGTTCGTCAGCAGGGCGCGCACGATCTCGACGCGCTGCTTCTCGCCCACGCTCAGCGTGTGCACCGGACGCGTGGGGTCGACGTCCAGGCCATAGGTGCCGGCCACTTCGCGGATGCGTGCGGTTGCCGCGGCCAGGGTGGTGGACTTGTCCAGCCCCAGCCAGACGTTCTCGGCCGCCGTCAGCGTGTCGAACAGCGAGAAGTGCTGGTAGACCATGCTGATGCCCAGCGCCCGCGCCTGCGCCGGGCTGGCCACGCGCACGGGCTGGCCGTTGAACCACATCTGCCCGGCGTCGGGCTGGACGGCGCCGTAAATCACCTTCATCAAGGTGCTCTTGCCGGCGCCGTTTTCGCCCAGCACGGCGTGGATCTCGCCCGGCGCCACCTGCAGCCCCACGCCCTCGTTGGCGCGCACGGGCGGGTGGCCTGGGTACAGCTTGGTGATGCCGGCGAGTTCCAGTCTCAGCACATGGCCCCGATGTCAGAAGGTGTGGCGAATCCCCGCGGCGTAGGTGTTGCCGCTGCTGCGGGCGGTGTACTTGTCGCTCATGTAGAGCACGTAGATGTCGGTGCGCTTCGAAAGCAGGTAATCGTACGCAATCGTCATCATCTTGCTCGTGGTGTCGGCGCCAGGGGTCACGAAATCGAGCTTGGAGTTGCCGTAAGAGGCCAGCAGCTTGCCTGCGCCGATGGGCACCGAGGCGCCGACCTGGTAGGTCTCGACGTCGACATCGGCCGCAGCGTCGGTGGCGACCTGGCCGTACTGGCCGAAGAGCTTGACGAACTTCAGGTCGTAGCTCGCGCCCAGCTGCCAGGCCTTCTGGTCGTTGAAGCCCGGGAAGGCCGCAATGGGCCGGCCCAGCGTGCCCTGGGCCTGCACCTTCTGCCACGCGGCCGTCATGGCCAGCGGGCCGGCGAAATACAGCACATGGGCGCCGATGTTCGGGCCGCGCGCATTGGCGGCGCCTTCGCCGGCCTGCACCAGCACCGTGGCGGTGAGGCCGCCCATGCGCGGGGTGGTGTAGCCGATGGCGTTGTTCCAGCCCGAGTCGCCCACCAGCGGCGTGCCGTAGGGCGCGTTGTAGTACTGGCGGATGGCCGGCGAATAGCCGAAGGAGTCGCCGATGGGGTTGAACAACAAAGTGCTGACGAACAGCGGCGGGCCCATGCGGCCCAGGCGGATGTTGCCGAAGCCGCCCGAGATGTTGACGTTCGAGTTGCGCCCCCAGAAGGCGTCGACGCCCGGCACGCGGCCGGCGCCGCCGCTGTCCACCAGCAAGAAGCTATCGAGCGTGAAGCCCACCTTCAGGCCGCCGCCCAGGTCTTCGGTGCCCTTGAAGCCGATGTAGCTGGTGCTCATGTTGCCGCTGTCCAGGCGCTTGACCTTGGCGCCACCGGCCACCTGGAACTGGCCGACCGAGGCGTCGATCAAGCCGTAGGCCTGGACGCTGGACTGGGCGGCGGCGGGCTGGCTGGCGAGCAGGGCGGCAGTGCTGGCCGCGGCGGCCAAGGCGGAAAGACGGGTCATCGGGAAACCTCCAGGGGTTGTTGTGAAGAGTTGTCACCAACCCATAGCAATTACCCTGCCTCCGATCAGCCGCCCTGTTCGCGTGCGTGCCGGCGACGCCCGGCCACCCAGGTGCCCACGAGGTTGCGTTCGTCGGCGAGCGTGAGGAAGGCGAACACGCGCGCGTGCAGGCTTTGGGCCGGCACGCCCGGCACGGTGCCGCGCGCGATCGCGTCGCGATGCACCGCCACGGGGCCCTGCGCCCAGTCCCAGAGCGCCAGGTCGGCCATGGCGCCGACGTCGAGATGCCCGATTTCGTGCGCCAGCCCCAGCGCATCGGCCGCGCCGCGGGTGGCGGCGTGCAGGGCCGTCCAGGCCGACAGCCGGGTGCCGCGCAGCGCCTGCACCTTGTAGGCTTCGGACATGGTGCGCAGCAGGCTCAGGCTGGTGCCGCCGCCGACGTCGCTGGCCAGGGTGACGCGGTGCGGCGTGTCGACAGCGGCCTGCCAGTCGAACAGGCCGCTGCCCAGGAACAGGTTGCTGCTGGGGCTGTGGGCGATGTGCGCGCCGGTGTCGCGCAGCAGGGCGCGGTCGGCGGCGTCCAGCCAGATGCCATGGGCCAGCACGGCGCGTTCGTTCAGCAGGCCATGGCGGTGGTAGACGTCGAGATAACTGCGCGCTTCGGGGAACAATTCGGCGATCCAGCGCACCTCGTCGGTGTTCTCGGCGACGTGGGTCTGCATGAACACACCGCCCGCGCCACCGTGGCGCAGGCACAGCTCACCGGCCATGGCCAGCTGTTCGCGCGTGCTCGTGGCCGCGAAGCGCACGGTCACGGCGTAGCGGCCGCGACCTTGGCCGTGGTGGCGCTGGATCAGGTCTTCGCAATCGCGCCGGGCGCCGGGCACGTCGTCCATCAGCCCCGGCGGGGCGTGGCGGTCCATCAGCACCTTGCCCGTGACCAGGGCCATGCCGCGGGCCCGGGCGGCGTCGAACAGCGCTTCGGCCGACACCTTGTGCACCGTGGGAAACACCACCGCCGTGGTCGTGCCGTGGGCGAGCAGGGCGTCGAGGAAACGGGCGGCACCCTGCGCCGCCACCTCGGGGTCGGCGTAGCGTTGTTCGGCGGGGAAGGTGTAGGTGTTCAGCCAGTCGAGCAGGCCGGTGCCGTGGCTGGCGATCACGTCGAGCTGCGGGCAGTGCACGTGGGTGTCGATGAAGCCGGGCATGAGCAGGCGGCCGCGGTGGTCGTGCGGCTGCCATTCCGGCCCTGGGGGCTGATGGCCGGGCAGGGTGCCGGCAATGCGCTCGCCGTCCACCAGCAGCCAGTGGTCGGGGCGGAAGCGAACGCCGTCCAGGCCGGTGCTGCCCCAGGCTGGGGCGTGGCTGAAGTCCAGGAGGTCGGCGCGCAGGGCGTGGCGGGTCATCGGCGGCTCAAGGGTCGGAGGTCAACCGGGAAGTTGCAGCAGAGGGGCCAAGGGGGTTGCCAATGGCCGCGGCCCGACAATTGCAATGTTTGCTAAGGTGGCTGCCGAGCATCGCACAGGCCATGCCAGCCGCATCCGCACCCCATGAACACCCGCCCCATCCGCTTCTTCCACCGCGGCGCCGTCACCGAAGTGACCGGCGTGGCCGCCACGCGCAGCGTGCTCGACTGGCTGCGCGAGGACCAGCACTGCACCGGCACCAAGGAAGGCTGCGGTGAAGGCGACTGCGGCGCCTGCACCGTGGTGCTGGGCGAGCTCGACGCTCAGGGCAGCCTGCAGCTCAAGCCGGTGAACGCCTGCATCCAGTTCGTGCCCACGCTGGACGGGCGCGCGCTGTTCACGGTGGAAGACATCGCCGCACTCGGTGGCGCGAACGAACTGCACCCGGTGCAGCAGAGCCTGGTCGATTGCCACGGCTCGCAATGCGGCTTCTGCACGCCCGGCTTCGTGATGTCGATGTGGGCCTGCTACGAACGGCATCAGACGGCGGGCACCGTGCCCACGCGGCAGCAGCTGGCCGACGACCTGTCGGGCAACCTGTGCCGCTGCACCGGCTACCGTCCCATCCTCGACGCCGGCGAGCAGATGTTCACCCGCCGCGCCGCGCCGCTGGCGCGCCAGGCCGTGGTCGACGCGCTCCAGGCCCTGGCGCACGACCCGCCGCTGCACACGCCCGAAGGCTTCCATGCACCGCGCAGCCGGGCCGAATTCGCGGCCTTGCGCCAGGCCTTGCCGCAAGCACAGGTGCTCGCCGGCAGCACCGACATCGGCCTGTGGGTGAGCAAGCAGTTCCGCGCCCTGCCGGAATTGATCTACATCGGCCGCGTGGCCGAACTGCAGCGCATCGACATCTACGACGACAGCCTGTGGATCGGCGCCGCTGCCCCGCTGGAAACCGCCTGGCAGGCCCTGGTGCGCGACTGGCCGGCGTTGCAGGACGTCTGGCTGCGATTCGCCTCGCCGCCCATCCGCGGCAGCGGCACGATGGGCGGCAACGTCGCCAACGGCTCGCCCATCGGCGACTCTGCACCCGTGCTCATCGCCCTGGGCGCGCAGGTCGAACTGCAGCAGGGCGAATGGGTGCGCCGCCTGCCGCTGCAGGACTTCTACATCGACTACATGAAGAACGCGCTGCAACCGGGCGAATTCGTCAGCGGCATCGCGGTGCCGCGCCCGCAGGCGGGGCAGGGCGGACAGCTGCGCGCCTACAAGATCAGCAAGCGCTTCGACTGCGACATCTCGGCCGTCTGCGCCGGACTGTGGATCCGCCTCGAAGGCGACACCGTGCGCGGCGTGCACCTGGCCTTCGGCGGGATGGCCGGCATCGTGCGGCGTGCCTGGGGCGCCGAGAACGCCCTCCTGGGCCAGGCCTGGAACGAGACTGCCCTGCAGGCCGCGCAAGCCGCCCTGGCGCAGGACTTCACGCCGCTGTCGGACATGCGCGCGAGTGCCGGCTACCGGCTGCAGGTGGCGCAGAACCTGTTGCGCCGCTTCTGGCTCGAGACGCGACCCGTCGACGCACTGCCGGCCGCAGCCGTCAGCGTCTGGGAGGCCGCCGCGTGAACCAGCTCACCGACCTGCCGCCCGAGCTGACCGACATCGTCAGCGTACCTGCCGCCTTTGCCCAGGTGGGCATCAGCCGCCCGCACGAAGCCGCGCACCTGCACGTGGCGGGTGCTGCGCCCTACACCGACGACATCCCCGAGCTGGCCGGCACCCTGCATGCCGCGCTCGGCCTGTCGCCGCTGGCCCATGGCGTGATCGAGGCCATCGACCTGGACCGCATCCGCGCCCTGCCGGGCGTGGTGGACGTGTTCAGCGCGCGCGACCTGCCGGGTGTGAACGATTGCGGCAGCCTGGTGCACGACGACCCCATCCTCGCCGGCGAGGCCGGCGACATGCTGCGTTATGTCGGCCAGCCGGTGTTCGCGGTCATCGCCCGCAGCCGCGACGCCGCGCGCCGCGCCGCGGCCCAGGCCCGCCACGTCATCCAGGCGCGGCCGCTGCCGCCGCTGCTGTCGCCGCTGGAAGCGCATGGCGCCGGCCAGTACGTGGTGCCGCCCATGCACCTGCTGCGCGGCGACGCCAAGCTCGCCATCGCCCAGGCGCCGCATCGGCTCAAGCTGAACGTCGACCTGGGCGGCCAGGAACAGTTCTACCTGGAAGGCCAGATCAGCGTTGCGGTGCCGGTGGAAGACGGCGGCATGAAGCTCTGGTGCAGCACCCAGCACCCCAGCGAGATGCAGCACCTGGTGGCCCACGCGCTGGGCCGCCCGGCGCACGCGGTGCAGGTGGAATGCCGGCGCATGGGCGGCGGCTTCGGCGGCAAGGAATCGCAGAGCGGCCTGTTCGCCTGCGTGGCCGCCGTGGCGGCGGTGCGCAACCGCCGGCCGGTCAAGCTGCGCGTGGACCGCGACGACGACTTCCTCATCACCGGCCGCCGTCATTGCTTCCACCACGAGGTGGAAGTGGGCTTCGAAGCCAACGGCCGCATCATGGGCGCCGAGGTCACGATGGTGTCGCGCGCCGGCCATTCCGCCGACCTGTCGGGCCCGGTGATGACGCGCGCGCTGTGCCACTTCGACAACGCCTACTGGCTGCCCCACGTGGCCGCCCACGGATATTCAGCCAAGACGAACACGCAGAGCAACACCGCCTTCCGCGGCTTCGGCGGGCCGCAAGGGGCGTTTGCCATCGAATACGCTATCGACAGCATCGCGCGCTTTCTCAAGCTCGACCCGCTGGAGGTGCGCCGCACCAACTTCTACGGCCGCGAGCTGCGCAACGTCACGCCCTACGGCCAGAAGCTGCAGGACAACATCATCCACGCCCTGGTGTCGGAGCTGGAAGCCAGCTGCGGCTACGGCGCGCGCCGCGCCGACATCGCGGCCTTCAACGCCAACAGCCCGGTGCTGAAGAAGGGCCTGGCGCTGACGCCGGTGAAGTTCGGCATCAGCTTCAACGTCGTGCATCTGAACCAGGCGGGTGCTTTGGTGCATGTCTACACCGATGGCAGCGTGCTCGTGAACCATGGCGGCACCGAGATGGGCCAGGGCCTGAACACCAAGGTGGCCCAGGTGGTGGCGCATGAACTCGGCCTGCCGTTCGAACGTGTGCGCTGCACCGCCACCGACACCCAGAAGGTGGCCAACACCAGCGCCACCGCGGCCAGCACCGGCAGCGACCTGAACGGCAAGGCCGCGCAGGACGCCGCGCGCCAGCTGCGCCAGCGTCTGGCGGCCTTTGCGGCGGGCAAGTACGGCGGGGTCGAGACCGAGGTGCACTTCGCGCACGGCCGCGTTGCCGTCGCCGGGCAGAGCGTTGATTTCGCGACCCTGGTGCAGCAGGCCTACCTGGCGCGCGTGCAGCTGTGGAGCGACGGCTTCTACGCCACCCCCGGCCTGAGCTGGGACAAGGCCACGCTGCAGGGCAAGCCCTTCTACTACTTCGCCTACGGCGCGGCCTGCAGCGAAGTGCTGGTGGACACGCTCACCGGCGAATGGAAGCTGCTGCGCGCCGACCTGCTGCACGACGCCGGGCAGTCGCTGAACCCGGCGCTGGACATCGGGCAGGTGGAAGGCGCGTTCATCCAGGGCATGGGCTGGCTCACCAGCGAGGAACTGGTCTGGCACCCGGCCGACGGCAGCCCGCGCGCCGGCCTGCTGGCCACGCATGCGCCCAGCACCTACAAGATCCCCACCGCCAACGACACGCCGGTGGTGTTCAACACGAAGCTCTTCGACCGTGCCAACGTGCAGGACACCGTGCACCGCAGCAAGGCCGTGGGCGAGCCGCCGCTGCTGCTGCCCTTCAGCGTGTTCTTCGCCATCCGCGACGCGGTGTCGGCCGCGGGCGGGCACCGCATCGACCCGCCGCTGCAGGCGCCGGCCACGCCCGAGGCCATCCTGCGCGCGCTGACCGCCGTGCAGGCCGCAACCGCCCACGTCAGCGCGGGCGATCGACCGGGGCCGTCCCCTTGAGCTTCGACAGCCTGCAAAAGCAGGCCGAGGCCTGGGCCGCGGCCAGCCGGCCCGCCGTCGTCGTGGAAGTGACGGCCACGCGCGGCTCGGTGCCACGCGAGGCCGGCACGCGCATGGTGGTGGCCAGCGACGCCGTGCTCGGCACCATCGGCGGCGGCCAGCTCGAGCTGCAGGCCATTGCCGACGCGCGCGCCCTGCTGCTGCGCGGTGCCGGTGAATTCGACCGTCATGTGGCGCTCGGGCCCAGCCTGGGCCAATGTTGTGGCGGTGCGGTCGACCTGCACCACAGCCTGCTGGCCGACACTCCGCCGGCGTTCTGGCAGCCGCCCGAAGCGCGGTTCGAGCTTCAGCTGTATGGCGCCGGCCATGTCGGGCGCGCCATCGTGCGGCTGTTGGCGGGGGTGCCGTGCCAGGTGCAGTGGGTCGACGAGCGCGAGAGCGAGTTCCCGCCGGAAGCATTGCCCGCCCACATCCAGCGGGTGTGTGTCGAGCCAGTGGAAGCCGAGGTGCGCAACGCCCAGCCCGGCAGCTGCTTCATCGTGCTCACCCACAGCCACGTGCTCGACTTGGCCATCAGCCAGGCCGTGCTGGCGCGGGGAGACTTCGCCTTTTTCGGGCTGATCGGCAGCCGCACCAAGCGCGCGCGCTTCGAGGCCAGGCTGCGCGACCGCGGCTTCAGCGAAGAGCAGCTGGCGCGCATGGTCTGCCCCATCGGCTTGCCCGGCATCGACGGCAAGGAGCCGGAGCTGATCGCCATCAGCGTGATGGCGCAGCTGCTGCAGGCCACGGGCCGCCAAGTGGGCGCGAGGACTGAAGTCTAGGACTGGAGCAAAACTCTCGGTCAGGGTTTCGCCGCAGCGGCCGATAAGACAGGCCTACCTACTGCGAGGTTTACCCGTGACTGCTGTTCCCCGTTCCGACATCGGCGCCACCGGCGATCGTGTCATCTTCGCCGCCCTGGCCCTGGCCGCTGTGGCCGCCATCGCCATCGGCTGGCACTATGGCCAGATCGGCACCGCTGCCGTCGGTGCCCTGGTACTTCTGGTCCTGGGCGGCGGCGCGGTCATGATGGCCAGCGGGACGCTGGCCAGCCGTCTGGTACTGGGCGTCTCGCTGGCGGCCATGGTCGCCTTGCACATCCAGCTGGGGCGCGGCACGCTCGAATTCCACTTCGGCGTGTTCGTGGCGCTGGCACTGATGCTGGTCTACCGCGACTGGCGGCCCATCGTCGCCGTGGCCGCATTCTTTGCCGTGCACCATGTGCTGTTCGACCGCCTGCAGGCGGCCGGCGTGGGCGTGTACTGCACGCCCGAACCCGACTTCCTGAAAGTCGTGATGCATGCCGGTTACGTGGTCGTGCAGACGGCGCTGGAAGTGTTCATGGCCGTGCGCCTGCGCATGCTGGCGGTCCAGGGCGAGGAGCTCGAGGCCCTGCTCGACGCCGTGCAGCGTGAGGGTCAGATCTCGCTCGACGTCCAGCACGTGCCGGCCACCAGCCCGGGGGCCGCCGCCCTGAAGCAGGTGTTTGCCGACATGCACGCCGCCGTGACGCAGGTGCGCAGCAGCAGCGAGAACATCCAGAGCGCCAGTGGCGAGATCGCCCAGGGCAACCACGACCTCGCGGCACGCACCGAGCAGTCCGCCGCCAGCCTGCAGCAGACCGCGAGTTCGATGGAAGAGCTGACCACCACGGCGCGGCAGTCGGCGGCTTCGGCGGTCGAGGCGCGGCAGCTGGCGGACAACGCCGCGGCGGTGGCCCAGCGCGGTGGCGAGATCGTCACGCGGGTGGTCTCGACGATGGGCGAGATCCATGAATCCTCGGGCCGCATGTCAGAGATCATCGGCGTGATCGACGGCATCGCCTTCCAGACCAACATCCTGGCGCTGAACGCCGCCGTCGAAGCGGCCCGGGCCGGCGAGCAGGGGCGTGGCTTCGCCGTCGTGGCCAGCGAAGTCCGCAGCCTGGCCCAGCGCAGCGCCTCTGCGGCGCGCGAGATCAAGGGACTGATCGCCAGCAGCGCCGAGAAGGTTCAGTCGGGCACCAGCCTGGTCGGCCAGGCCGGGGCGACGATGAAGGACATCCAGGCCTCGGTCCAGCAGTTCAACTCGGTCATCGGCGGCATCAGCACGGCGGTCAGCGAGCAGAGCACGGGCATGGACGAGATCTCCCGCGCCGTGTCGCAGCTGGATGGGGCCACCCAGCAGAATGCGGCGCTGGTCGAAGAGTCGAGCGCGGCGGCAGAGTCGCTGCGCACGCAAGCCGGCCAGCTGGCGCGGGTGGTGGAAGTCTTCCGCCTGCAGCCGGCCTGAGTCAGCAGGCGCCGCAGGGCGCTCAGTCGCGGGCGCAGCGAAAGCCGATGTAGACCACCGTGGTGGCTGCGGGCTTGCCCTGCACGTGGTCGGCACGCATCTGCGCGCTGCCGTACCACCAGCTGCCGCCGCGGGTGCGGCGTTCGGCATCGCCGACGGCACCCGGCGGCTCGTCCACCCACTCCCAGGCGTTGGCACCCATGTCGTGCAGGCCATTGACGCCTGCCGGCGTGCTGCCGGCAGGCGCGTGGCCGGCACCGCGCCACAGCCGCGTGCCGTGGCGCACAGCGCGCTCGGCCGCCTGCGGTCCACAGTCGGCCAGGCACTGCGCCCCGCCCGGGGTGTCGCCGCTGGGGTAGGTGTAGCGCTTGCCCTGCACCCAGGGCGCAGGCGGCGCGGCGCGGCGCTCGGTGTAGGCGGCGGCCAGCCACTCGGCGTCGGTCGGCAGGCGGCCGCCAGCCCAGCGGCAGAACGCCTGGGCCTCGTGGAAGTCGACGTGCACGGCGGGTTCGTCCGGCCGCGGGGTGTAGGCCGTGCCGAAGGGCGTTCGCCAGGTCCACCCAGGCTTGTTCACCCAACCCGCTTCGTAGACCTGGCCACCGCCCGAGCGTTCTGCCCGTGTCCGGGTGCCCGTGGCCTGCACGAAGCGCCCGAACTGGTCGATCGTGGTTTCGGTACGGGCGATGCTGAAGCCGCCCAGCGGCACCCACTGGATGCCCGCATCGGGCGGGGTCTGGGCGCTGGCCGACAGCATGCAGAACGTCAGCAAGGCGAACGGTACGTGGCGGGTCCTCATCGCTTCGTACTCTACGCAGCCTGTCGTCCTACAGCCAGCAGGGGCAGGGGCCGACGGGCGGGTACGGTGGCCGCGGAGAACATCCATCCCCATGCACAACACGACCTCTTCATCCTGGACCACGCCTTCGATCACGCGCGGGCTGCCACATCCCTCCTCGCCGGCCGCCGATGGCATGGGCCCCGCGCTGCGCCGCTGGGGCCCGTGGCTGGCGGCAGGCGTGATGTTCGTGGCACTCATGTTCAGCTTCCTGAGCGTGGTGCAGCAGGGTGTCGAACGCGCCGGGCAGCACCAGCGGCTGGCCGAGGAACGTGGACGAGCGGAACAGCTCTGCCAGAGCCAAGGGGCCTACGGCCAACGCCAGGCCTGCATGGCCGACATCCAGGCGACCGCCGCCCTGGCTTCGCTGCGTTGATGCCATGAAGCGCAACGCTGGTTCATCCGCTCGCCCCCTGGTTCGTGCTGGCTTGCTGGCGCTGTTGGTTTGCATGCTGGCCCCGGCTGGTGCCGCCGAAGGCGCCAAGACGTCCGCCACGCCGGCCGACACCGCAGAGCAGCGCTATCGCCAAGAACGCGCCGAGTGCCTGTCGGGCCGCAGCCCACAGCCCCGTGCCGTCTGCCTGCAGGAAGCCGGCGCGGCACGCGACGAAGCGCGTCGCCAAGGCTTGTCGAGCCCGAATGCCGATTTCACCCGCAACCAGCGTCAGCGCTGCGAAGCCCTGCCCCCGGCCGACAGCAAGGCCTGCATGGCCAGGATGGCCGGCGAAGGCAGCACGCGGGGCAGCGTTGCCGAAGGCGGCGTGATCCGGGAGCTGACGACGCGGACGACGGGTGCTCCCCAGGCTGCATCGGCACCGTCGCCCGCCGCATCGGGTGGGCAGCGCTGAACGGTCGCCCGCGGCCCTTTGAGGCCCTGCGCGCTTTTCAGTGAAACCGGGAACCGCGCGGCTTGCCGCCGGGCGGGGCTGACTTGGCCGCCGGCTTGGCGGGAGCAGCCGCGCTGGCTGAGCCCGTGGGCGCGCTGCGCGCCAGGTCCTTGCCGCTGATGCCGGCAAACAACTGCGCCGCCCGCACCTTGATCTCCAGCAGCTCGGTGGCGCTCACGCTGTACTGGCCGGTCACCTGGTTGACGTCGATCTTGAATTCGACGTCCTTGCCGTTGTTGGACAGCGTGCCGCTGGTGAACTCGTAGTCCTCGCCCTCCCAGGGCAGGCCACGTTCCTCGACATCCCATTCGTCGTATTCGACGCGGAAGATCTCGCCGCTGGCCAGGTCGAGCAGGCCCTTGGCCATGACGATCTCTTCGCTGAGCTCGTCGGTGATGACGATGGGCACTTTCAAATCCACGGGGAGGCTTTCAACAGACGACAGACCGCGGATTGTGCATGGCACCGGGCAGACGGTGCTTCGGTGCCCGCCGAAGCCCGCGGCCCCGTCTCAGCCGTGGCTGGCCTCGAATTCCGCCATGTACGCCACCAAGGCCTGCACCCCCGCCAGCGGCATGGCGTTGTAGATGGAGGCGCGCAGACCGCCCACCACGCGGTGGCCCTTCAGCTGCACCAGCCCGCGGGCGTCGGCACCGGCCAGGAAGGGCGCGGTCAGCGCCTCGTCGCGCAGGTGGAAGGTGACGTTCATGCGGCTGCGGCACTCACGGGCCACGCGCGTCACGAACAGGCCACCGCGTTCCAGCGCGCTGCGGTCCAGCGCGTCGTACAGCAGTGCGGCCTTCTCGGCGTTGCGCGCGGCCATGGCGGCCAGGCCGCCCTGGTCCTCGATCCACCTGAACACCAGCCCGGCGATGTAGATGGCGAAGGTGGGCGGGGTGTTGTACATGCTGCCGTGGTCGGCCACCACGCGGTAGTCGAAGGCCGTGGGCGTGACCGGCAGGGCGCGGCCCAGCAGGTCCTTGCGCACGATGACGAGGGTCAGCCCGGCCGGGCCGATGTTCTTCTGGGCCCCACCGTAGATGAGCCCGTAGTGCGACACGTCGACCGGCTGGCTGAGGATGCTGCTGGACATGTCGGCCACCAGCGGCACGGCGCCCACGTCGGGAGTGAAGCCGTATTCGACGCCGCCGATGGTCTCGTTGCTGCAGATGTGCACATAGGCGGCTTCCGGGTCGAGGTGCCAGGTCTCGCGCGGGGGAATGCGCGTGTAGCCGCTGTCGGCACTGCTGGCGGCCACGTTGACGCGGGCGTACTTCGCGGCTTCCTGCATCGACTTCTTCGACCATTCGCCGGTGTCCACGAAATCGATGCTCGTCCGCTGGCCCAGCAGGTTCATCGGCACGATGGCGTTTTCGCCGAGTGCGCCGCCCTGCATGAACAGCACCTCGTAGTCGGCCGGCACGGCCAGCAGCGCCCGGAAACGCGCCATGGCGTCGGCCATGATGGCCATGAACTGCGGGCCGCGGTGGCTCATTTCCATCACCGACATGCCGCAGCCCTGCCAGTCCAGCATCTCCTGCGCGGCCTGGTGCAGCACGGGTTCGGGCAGGGCGGCGGGGCCGGCGCTGAAGTTGTATACGCGCGTCATGAACGGGGCTGGTGATGGCAGATGGCGGCCGGATTATCCCCGGCGCCTTGCCCGCCGGCCGGGGCGATGAGAGCATCATGGGACCCCTCAACCCGGAGAAGAACACCATGGCCAAGCCGCTGATCGACCCTGAAGCCCTGATCTCGATGTTCGAGAACGCCACCGCGCAGCAGGGCGCACAGCTGAAGAAGGGGGTCAGCGAAGCCACCTTGGCGGCTTTGCAGGCGCGCGAGCTGTCATTGAAGAACATCCGCGGCACGCTGAAGTCGGTGTCCGAGGCCGCCAGCCAGGGTGCGGCGAAAAACGTCATGCCCAATGTCGACGTCGAATCGATGCTCGAGCAGGCCGTGGCCGGCATGGATGCGGCGCTGCTCAAGGCCGTGGACGCAAACCGCGTGGCGCTGGAACTGCTGGTGTCCCAGGGTGCCGACCTGCGCGAAAAGCACCTGAAGAAGGCATTGGACGACCTGGACCGTTTCGAGGACACCATGTTCGCCGCGCTCAAGAAGACCGCCTCCAGCGCCAGCGCCCCGATGGCCGGCGCCTGGGGGCAGGTGCTGGAAAAGATGCAGGCCGGCGGCACGCTGTCGGGCGCGCAGGCGGCCAACACCGCAGAACAGCTGGCGCAGCAGATGCAGGAAGCCATGCGCAGCACCCGCGCTGCCTCGCTGCGCGCTGCACAGGCCATGGCCGAAAGCTACACCGCCATGGTGAGTGGCGTGCTCATCGGCATGAGCGAGGCACTTCAAGGCGGCGCGCCGGCCAAGAAGGCCCCGCGGCGTTGAGGCCTCGGCCTACAAATGGCCTTGGCGGGCGGTGTTACGGTTCAGGCTCGACTGTTTTCAACAACAAGGAGTGACCATGTCCGAAATGACCACGAGCCAGCGCGACAAGCTGATGTCCGACCTGAAGGTGGTGGTGTCCGACGCCGAGGAACTGCTCAAACTCACCGCCAGCGACATGAGCGAGAGCACCGCCAGCCTGCGCTTGCGCCTGCAGGAGCGTCTGTCGGCATCGAAGCACCGCATGCTGGAACTCCAGGCCGCTTCCATCGACAAGGCCAAGGCCGCCGGCCAAGCCGCCGACGACTACGTGCACGAGCATCCGTGGAAGTCGGTGGCCATCGGCGCCGGCGTCGGCATGATCGTGGGCCTGCTCATCGGTCGTCGTTGACCGCGGGGTTCTGAGCGTGGCCGGCCTCGGCGTTCCCGGCAAGGGGCTCTTCGAAAGCGGCAAGCGCGCGGTCGACTCCCTGCTCGATCTGGCCCTTGTTCGGCTCGAATTGTTGGGCAGCGAACTCGAGGCCGAGAAACTGCGCCTGTTCGATGCCCTGTTCAACGCCGCCGTGGGTTTGGTGATGCTCGGGCTGGCCTTGGTGGGGGCGTTCGGCTTCGTCGTGCTGCTGTTCTGGGACGGCTACCGTCTGCCGGCGATCGGCATCCTGACGCTGGTCTTCGCCGGTCTCGGCGCCTGGCTGCTGCAGCGGGCGCGTTCGGGCCTGACGGCACGCGACGGCGGCCCGTTTGCCTTGACCCTGGGCGAACTTCGCCAGGACCGGGCCAGCCTGCGGCCAAGAGCCGCGGTCGAGTCAGACCCGGTTGAGAGTGCTGCCGCCCCTGCGGCACCGACCTCCGCTCCATGAACGAAGCCCGTGCGCTGGCACTGGCTCTCCGCCAGCAGCAACTGCTGGCGCGCAGTGCCGCGCTGCGCGGGAGCGTGGCCGTGGAAATGGTCCCTTGGAAGCATCGGCTTGACGCGATCGATCGCGCACGCGCCGCCGTCTCGTCGGGCTGGGGTTGGCTGCGCCGGCACCCCGAGGTGCCGGCGGGCCTGGCCATTGCCGTGGTGGTGCTGCGGCCCGGGCGGGCCTGGCGCTTTGGCTGGCGCTGGGGTCGTCGTGCGTGGCTGGGCTGGCAGATTTATCGCCGCGTGCTGGCCAGCGATGAAGCTTCGCGCCCGCCGGCCCGATCGGCGGCCGGCAGCCTGGCGCGCATGGTCGCCGAACTCACCAGACGATGATCGGCTCGCCCGCGACCATCGCGTCGCCGGGCTTGCAGTCGAAGGCCTGAGCGAACGACGCCATGTTGCTCATCGGCCCCAGGATGCGCCAGCGTCCGGGCGAATGCTGGCCCGTGCGGATCTGGTTCACCAGCGCCTCGTTGCGCCACTTGATGCGCCAGACGATGGCGTTGGCCATGAAGAACCGCTGTTCAGGCGTGTGGCCCTCGATCAGCGGCGCCGGCTTGCCGGCCTTCTTCTGCCGTTCCAGCGAGATCTGCAGGCCCGCAAACGCGATCTGCATGCCGCCCACGTCGGAGATGTTCTCGCCCAGCGTCTGGCGGCCGTTCAGGCGCTCGCCCGGCAGCGGCTCGAAGCCGCTGTAGAGCGCCGCCACGCGGTCGGCGCGAGCCCGGTACGCCGCCACGTCGGCCGGCAGCCACCAATCGCGCAGGTTGCCCTGGGCATCGAACTGGCGGCCACGGTCGTCGAAGTGGTGGGTGATCTCGTGACCGATGACCATGCCGATCGCGCCGTAGTTGCTGGCGTCGTCGGCCCTCTCGTCGAAGAAGGGCGGCTGCAGGATGCCGGCCGGGAAGACGATCTGGTTGCCGCTGGCGGCGAAGGCGTTGACGATGTGCGGGCTGGTGTTCCAGCGGGTGCGGTCGACCGGACGCTTCAGGTCGGGCAGGCGGTCGGCCGTGGCCCAGGCGCTCACCTTCAACAGGTTGCCCAGATGGTCCTCGGGCTGCAGCGCCAGGCCGTCGTAGGTTTTCCAGCGTTCAGGCGCCCCGATCTTGGCGGTCATGGCGTCCAGCTTCTGCAGCGCCAGCACCTGAGTGGCCGGGCTCATCCAGGGTGAGGTCTGCACGCGCTGGCGCATGCCGGCGCGGATGTCGTCGAGCATCTGCAGCGCACGCGCCTGGGCCTGGGGCGAGAAGGCCTTGGCCGTGAACAGCTCGCCCAGCGTCTGCCCCAGCGGTTCGCCGCCGGTGCGTCCGCCGATGTGCTGGATGACCTCCTCGATTCGCGGCGGCGCGGTCTTCAGGCCGCGCTGGGCGCCCTGGGTGTAGTCGAAGTGCGAACGCGCGATCAGCTTGGGCCCGTGGGGCGCCACGGCGTCGAGCAACCGCACCCGGAGATAGTCGCGCCAGGTGGCCATGGGCGCCGTCTGCGCCAGCCGCGCCAGGGCCTGGGCGAAGCTTGGCTGGCCCAGGATGATGGGTGGCTTGAACTCGGCGCTGGCGGGCTCTCCGGTGTAGCCGGCCAGCAGCGTGCGCCAGTCGAGCCCGGGCGCCTGGGTCTGCAGCGAGGCCACCGTCACCGGGTTGTAGACGGCGTTCGGGTCGCGCCGCTGCACCCTGTCCATCGAGGCCAGGGCCAGCTCTGCCTCGAAGGCCATCAGGGCATCGACCAGGGCCTCGACGTTCGTGTCCGTGGCCGTGCCGGCGGCCTTCAGCAAGGTGGCCGCGTGCTGGCGGTAGGCCGCCTTCACGCGCAGCGTGGTGGCGTCGGTCTTGGTGTAGTCGTCGCGGTCGGGCAGGCCCAGGCCGGCCTGGCTGAGCGCCAGCACATGGCGGCTGGCGTCCTTGGCATCGATGCCCACGAACATGGCCAGCGGTGCGGCCACCTGCAGGCGCCCCAGCTCGGCCAGCATGGCCGGCAGCTCCGCGCGCTCCAGCCTGGCCAGGCGGTCCAGCAGCGGCTGCACGGCGCGCAGGCCCTGGCGTTCGATGGCGGCCTCGTCCATGCCGCTGCGGTAGTAGTTCGCCAGCAGCTTCAGGCCCGGGCTCGTCTGGCGCGCCGGTTCGGCGGCGAGTTCCTTGAGCGCGGCTTCGAGCAGAGCGTCATTGGCGCGGGCCAGGGTGTCGAAGCTGCCGATGCGGGCGCGGTCTGCAGGCAGCTCGGTGGCTGCCTTCCAGCGGCCGTTGACGTATTCGTCGAAGTCGCTGCAGGCCGTGGCCTGGGCAGCGGCATGCTGCGGCAAAGCCATGGTGGCGGCGATCAGCAAGCCGGCTGCGGCCAGGCGGTGGGTGCGAAAGGGAGTTCTGTGGCGCGACGGCGTGGGCATGGCGGGTGATCCAAGGGACAACAGGCCGCAAGACTAACCGCGCCCGACCCCGCCTGCGCTATCGTGCCTGCATGGCCGACCTCAGCTTCTATTGGCACGACTACGAAACTTTCGGCGTGGTGCCGCGCCGCGACCGCCCGGTGCAGTTCGCCGGCGTGCGCACCGACGCCGACCTGAACGAAATCGGCGAGCCGGCCATGCTGTACTGCCGCCCGGCGCCCGACACCCTGCCCGACCCGGAAAGCGTGCTGCTCACCGGCATCCTGCCGCAGTTGGCCCTGCAACGTGGCGTGCCGGAACATGAATTCGCCAGCCGCATCGAAGCCGAGCTGGCCCGCGACGGCACGGTTGGGGTGGGCTACAACAGCATCCGCTTCGACGACGAGGTCACGCGCCACTTGTTCTGGCGCAACCTGATCGACCCGTATGCCCGCGAATGGCAGAACGGCTGCGGCCGCTGGGACCTGCTCGACGTGGTGCGCGCAGCCTGGGCGCTGCGGCCCGACGGCGTGCAGTGGCCGGTGCACGGTGCAGGCCCCATGCAAGGCCGGCCCAGCTTCCGGCTGGAACACCTGACTTCCGCCAACGGCCTGGCCCACGAGGCGGCCCACGACGCCCTGTCCGACGTGCGGGCCACCATCGCGCTGGCGCGGCTGATCAAGGACCGGCAACCACGGCTGTGGGACTTCTGCCTGAAGCTGCGCAGGAAGGACGCGGTGCTCGCCGAGATCGGCGTTGGCCGGCCCTTCGTGCACCTGTCGGGCATGTATGCGGTGGAGCGGGGCTGCCTAGCGGTGGTGTGGCCGCTGGCGCCGCATCCGAAGAACAAGAACGAGATCATCGTCTGGGACCTGGCGCACGACCCGCGCGAACTGGCGGCGCTGGATGTCGAGACCGTGCGCCGGCGCCTGTTCACGCGCCAGGACGAACTGCCCGAAGGCGAGCAGCGCCTGCCCATCAAGACCATCCACATCAACAAGTCGCCCATCGTCATCGGCAACCTGCGCACCGTGGAGCCGGTGGCGGCGAAGTGGGGCCTGGACCTGGCGCAGGCCCAGCAGCATGCCGAACACGCCGCCGCGCTGGGGGCCGGCCTCGACGCGCTGTGGCGTCCGGTGTTCGACCGCGGCGAGCCCGCCACGGCCACCGACGTCGACGAGAACCTGTACGGCGGCTTCGTCGGCAACGAGGACCGGCGCACGCTGCAGCGGCTGCGGGAGCTCTCGCCCACGGCGCTGGCCGCCAAGCGGCCCGCCTTCGACGACGGCCGGCTCGAGGAACTGGTGTTCCGCTACCGCGCGCGCAACTTCGACGCCACGCTCGACGACGCAGAACAGGCGCGCTGGCAGCAGCACCGCGTCGACCGCCTGCTGCACGGGCACGGCGGCGCCATGACGCTGGCGGCCTACTTCGAACGCATCGACGTCCTGGCCGAAGCCGCCATCGAGCGCGATGACGAACGCGCCCAACAGTTGCTGGAGCAGCTGGTCGACTACGCCGAGAGCATTGCGCCCGAAGAGGGCTGAGCAGGCAGCCTCCCCGCTGCCGAACCCGCAAACCACGACAGGACGGAACCCACCATGGCCCAGCTCATTGCCCTTTACAAGACGCCGGCCGATGCCGCGGCGTTCGACGCCTACTACCACGGCACGCACGTGCCACTGGCCAAGACCGTGCCCGGTCTGCGCCGCTACGACATCAGCACCGGGCCCGTCGCCGGCCCTGGCGGGCCCAGCGGCGTGCATCTGGTGGCGATGCTGGAGTTCGACTCGCTGTCGGCGATCCAGTCGGGCCTGGCGTCGCCGCAGGGCGCGGCCACGGCGGCCGATCTGGCCAACTTCGCCCAGGCCGGCGTCGATCTGCTGATGTTCGACACCCGCCCGGTCTAGGCCGGGTCAGCGCAGCGGCGGGGCCGAAGCAGGCACTGCCGGCGGCACCGCGACCGGCACCCCGGCGGGTGCCTCGCCGGCGCCGTGGGCCGAAGACTCGGCCCGCCCCACGCGCTCGACGAAGCCGCCGTTGATCCATTCGCTGTAGCGCCAGTCTCCGGCCGTCGCCACCAGGCCCGGCACGGGCTCGGGGGCGGGCTGTTCCAGGCTTCCGCGCAGCACCGGCGCCAGGGCTTCGATCCAGATCGGCAGGGCCAGGCCGCCGCCCGATTCCCGTTCGCCCAGGCTCTTCGGTTCGTCGAAGCCCACCCAGGCGACCGCCACCACCCCAGGTCCGTGCGCGGCCAGCCCGGCACCGTTGCCGACGGGCCGGAAGCCCGCGAACCAGGCGTCGACGGCGTCGTTGGTGGTGCCGGTCTTGCCATACACGTCGCCGCGCTTCAGGCTGGCCTGGGCGCGGGCGCCGGTGCCGCGCAGGGTGACGTCGTTGAGCAGCGAATTGACCAGCGCCACGTTGCGTTCCGGCACGACCCGCGTGGCCTCGGTCAGCGGCGGCGGCGGTGGTGCTTCGAACAACACCGTGCCCTGGGCGTCGACGATGCGCTCGATCAGCACCGCCTCGACCCGATGCCCGCCGTTGGCCAGCACCGCATAGGCCTGCGCCAGCTGCAGCGGCGTGGTGCTGCCGGCGCCGAGCGCGAAGGTGAGGTTGTCGGGCTGCTTGGCGGCGTCGAAGCCGTAGCGGGCCACCCACTCGCTGGCCGCGGGCAGGCCGATGTGCTGCAGCAGCCGGATGCTGACCAGGTTCTTCGAACGGACCAGGCCCTCGCGCAGGCTGATCTCGCCGTCGAAGCGGCCGTCGCTGTTCTGCGGGTTCCAGCGGCCGGGCTCGCCGTCGTCGCCCAGCAGCGGCGCGTCGTCGACCAGGGTCTGCGGCATCAGGCCATGCTCGAATGCGGCCGAATAGAGGAAAGGCTTGAACGCCGAGCCGGGCTGGCGCCAGGCGCTGGTGACGCGATTGAACTGCTGGCGGTCGAAGTCGAAGCCGCCCACCAGCGCCTGGATGCGCCCGGTCGCCGGGTCGAGCGCCACGTAGGCGGCCTCGGCCTGCGGCCATTGCACGATGCGCCATTCGGGCGCGGGCGCCGGTGTCGTGCTTGTGGGGGCCTGACCCTTCCTGAGCTTCGCCACCGGTGCGGCGCGTGCCGGCTGCAGTTGCAGCCGGATGAGGCTGCCGCGGCGCACGGCCAGTGCCTCGGGGGACTGCGCCGTCAGCGCCGCCGCCAGGCCGCGTGGTGCATCGCCCCTCAGCGCCGTGCCGACGAGCGTGACCACCTCGCCGCTGGCGATCTGGGCGCGCAGTTCGGCGGCGCTGGCCGACAGCACGATGGCGGCGCGCAGTTCCTCGTCGTCGCGGGCGTCGCGCAGCGCCGCGGCAGCAGCACGTTCGATGCGGGTCTGGTCGGCGGGCAGTTCGGACGCCGGGGGCAAGGTCTCGAAGCCTTCCGGCCCGCGCCAGGGCTGTTGCCGTTCCCGCGCCAGCAGCGCCCGACGCACGGCGGCGTGGGCCGCGCGCTGGTCGGCCGATCGCAGCGACGTGATCACGCGCACGCCTTCGGTGTAGGCCTGTTCGCCCAGGCGTTCCACGACCGCGCGGCGCGCCATCTCGGCGGCATGCTGGGCCTGCAGTTCGGTGTGGGTCTGGCGGCGGAAGCTCAGCGTCTCTGCGCGCGCGGCCTCGGCTTGCGCTTCACTCACGTAGCCGGCCACCACCATGCGCGACAACACCCAGCGCTGGCGCTTGATGGCGCGTGCCGGGCTGGCCACAGGGTTGGCGTGGATGGGGTTCTGCGGCAGGCCGGCCAGCAGCGCGGTCTCGGCCAGGCTGAGCGTGTCCAGCGGCTTGCCGAAGTACTGCTGGGCCGCCGCGCCGAAGCCGTAGGCGCGCTGGCCCAGGTAGATCTGGTTCAGGTAGAGCTCGAGGATCTCGTCCTTGCCGAGTTCGCGCTCGAGCTGCAGCGCGAGCAGGGCTTCCTTGATCTTGCGTTCCCAGGTGCGCCGCGTGCTCAGGAAGAAGGTGCGCGCGACCTGCTGCGTGATGGTCGACGCCCCCTGCTGCGCGCCGCCCCCCAGATTGGCCACCACGGCGCGCACCAGGCCGCGCGGGCTGATGCCGCCATGTTCGTAGAACTGCCGGTCCTCCACGGCCAGCACCGCCTGGCGAAGCAGCTCGGGCGTCTGGCCGATGGGCACGAAGACTCGGCGCTCGGCACCGTACTGGGCGATCTCCACGCCGTCGGCCGTCAGCACCTGCAGATGCTGCTGTGGCCGGTACTGGGTGGCCTTGTCCAGCGGTGGCAGGTCCTGCGCGTGCCACAGGGCCAGTGCCCCCAGCGCCAGAGCCCCCAGCACCAGCGCCGCCAGCCCGGCCAGCAGCAGGCTGCCCAGGATGAAGAAGCCGCGGCGGCGCGGTGGTGGCCTCGGCATCGCGCTTGCCATCGGGCGGGCGCTCAGGGGGCGGTGGCGGGCACCACCTCGTACAGCGCCGAGCCGTCGCCGTTGTCACGCACCCAGCGCACCGCCGGCGCCTGCGCCAGGTGGGCACGGCCCGCCGCACTGGACAGGAAACGCATCTTCACGCCGGGCACCGGCAGCAGCCGCCAGTTCTGGTCGGCCGCCGGGTCCACCGTGCGCAGGCCCTGCATGTACTGCAGCAGCACTTCGCGGTTCTCGTCGGGGGCGTCGAGGATGATCTGGCTGCCGTCCAGGCCGGGGAAGTTGCCGCCGCCTGAAGCGCGGTAGTTGTTGGTGACGACGGCAAAGCTGTCGCGGTCGAGCAGGGGCTTGCCGTTGAACTGCAGGTCGCGGATGCGTCGTGCCTGGGGGGCCACGAGCTTGCCGCTGCGGTCGTAGCGCGCAGGCTGGGTCAGGTCGATGCCATAGCGCACGCCGTCGATCGTGTCGAAGTTGAAGCTCGGGAAGCCCGTGGCCAGCAGGTCCTGCTCGGCCGGGCCGCGCGGGTCGATGCGGTTGAAGGCCCCGGCGGAGAACTCGAGCCATTCACGCACCTGCGCGCCGCTGAGCTTCACCACCTTCACGGTGTTGGGGAAGACGTACAGGTCGGCGACGTTGCGCACGGCCAGGGGCCCGGCGGGGATGTCGGTGTAGGCCGTCCAGCCCTGGCGTCCGCCGGTCTTGAACGGCGCCGAAGCCGACAGCAGCGGCAGGCCGGCGTGGGGCGTGCCGGCCAGTGCGCGCTGTGCATAGGCCAGCTGCGCCTGCGACACCAGCTGCACCGACGCGTCGTCGGCCACCTGGGCGAAGTAGCTCTGGATCGGCGCGTTCGTCTGGGCCACCGGGCTGCGCATGAAGGCCAGCGTGGCTTCGTGTTCGGGCTGGATCAGGCGCAGCAGCTCCGGGTCGGCTTCGACCAGGGGGCGACGGGCCTCGCGGTCGTAGACCGGACGCAGCTCGGCGCGGCTGTCGGCCACCTTCCAGCGGCCGCCTTCCTGGCGCAGCACGAGGTCGATGACGCCCAGGTGGTCGCCCCAGCGCCCGGCCATCACGGCCGGCACGCCGTTGATGGTGCCGCGGGCCGGGTCGACCTTCGGGTGGGTGTTGAAGAACTGGCCCGGAAACTGGCCGTGGGAATGGCCGAACAGGATGGCGTCGACACCAGGCACTTCGGCCAGCCGGGCGACGGTGTTTTCCGCCAGGCGTGCGGTCTCGCCGCGCTCGAAGCCCGAGTGGGCCAGCACGACGACCAGGTCCGCGCCCTCGGTCTTCATGCGCGGAATGAACTTGCGCGCCGATTCGACGATGTCCAGCACCTGCAGCTTGCCCTGCAAGTGCTGGCGGTCCCACTGCATCACCTGCGGCGGCACGAAGCCGATCACGCCCACCCGCAACGGCACGGGCTGGCCGGCGTTGTCGTAGAAGGTGCGGTTGAGCAGCACATAGGGGGTGTAGGCCTGGGCCATGGCCTCGGGCCGCCCGCTGCCGTCGTCGATGACGACGTTGGCGTTGACGTAGGGAATGCCGGCGTTTTCCAGCGCTCGCGACAGGAAGGGCAGGCCGAAGTTGAACTCGTGGTTGCCAAGGGTGGCGGCGTCGAAGCCCAGCGTGCGCATCAGCCGGTGCGCCGGGTGCGGCTGGGCGGGCGTGGCCGGCTGGCTGCGGGCCACCCAGTCGCCCAGCGGGCTGCCCTGCAGCAGGTCGCCGTTGTCGAAGAGCAGGCTGTTGCGGTTCTCGGCGCGGGCGCGGCGGATCAGTGTCGCGGTCTTGACCAGGCCGTATTCGTCGGTCGGCTTGTCCTGGTAGTAGTCGTAGTTGACCAGATGGACATGGATGTCGGTGGTCTCCAGGATGCGCAGGCGCAGGTCGCTGTTCGCAGCGACGGGCACGGGCGCCGGCACGGTGCCGCCCACCGTGCCCGTGACGCCCGCCAGCAGCCCCGCGGCCACGGGCGGGGCGGCGCTGGCCATCAGGGCGCGCTGGTTGGCGTGCACACATTCGTCGACCAGGCGGCGGCCGGCGGCCACGTCCATCAGCATCGACTTGTTGGCGATCTGGAGCATCAGCGTGCGGCCGCGCACGTCCTCCAGCCGCAGTGCGCCCGTGCTCGACAGGATGGGCTTCATCACCCAGGTCTGGCTGCCGAACTGCACCTCGACATAACCTTCGTGGCGGGTGCTCAGGCCGATGTTGATCTTCTGGCCGAAGTCGCAGTCGTAGGGCCCGAAGTGCGTCAGCGCGGCGGCGGCGATCTGCTCGCCGCTGGCGGGCGGCAGCGGGGCATCGGCAGGCGGTCGTGCGGCGGGCCGCGCAGCCGGGCGGGCAGGGGCCCGGGCCGCGGGCTTGGCGGCG
>JANOBX010000162.1:0-38696 GCA_031411875.1 Burkholderiales bacterium
GCTTCGGCGGCCTTCGCTGGCGCTCCGGCTCCCCTACGGTGCTCGGTCCCGCGGCCCCGAAATCCACAAGCTCGCGGAACTCACTTCGTTCGCTGCGCTCACTCCGCTCAGACACCCGCGATGAGTCAGAGGTGGAGTCGCGCTTCGCGCGAGGGCCGCGGGCCCTGTGCTCCTCGGCGCCTCAGATGCGCGCCACAGCCAGCCCCAGCCCACCTTTGCAAACACAGTGTCGACTCTCCTCCGTGGCGCGCCGACGTGGTGGCGGGGCGGGGAGAGTGGGGCGGGGGACATGAGCGGAAGGGGCCACCCGGCTCGCCCAGCCCAAGGGACCAAGTTGGAGTGCGGCTGGCAAAGGACAGCAGGCCGGCACCCCTGCGCAAGCCGACTGATGGTGAACAGATGAAGTCCCGAACCCCGAGCCGATCACCGACATGAGCGCTACCGCCACCGCCCGTGTCCTGTGGGCCATCGTTCTTGCGTTGCTGATCGCCGCGCCCTTCCTCGGCATCTATCCCATCTTTGCGATGAAGGCGCTGTGTTTCGCCATCTTCGCCTGTGCCTTCAACCTGCTGCTGGGCTACACCGGCCTGCTGTCCTTTGGCCATGCCGCCTTCCTCGGGTCGGCCGCCTACGCCACCGGCTGGCTGGTGCGCAGTGCCGGCTGGACGCCTGAATTGGGTGTGCTGGCGGGTACCTTGGTGGCGGCATTCCTGGGCCTGCTGGTGGGCTTGATCGCCATCCGCCGCCAGGGCATCTACTTCGCGATGATCACGTTGGCCATGGCGCAGATGATCTACTTCATCTGCCTGCAGGCGCCCTTCACCGGGGGCGAAGACGGTCTGCAGGGCGTGCCCCGCGGCAAGCTGTTCGGCGTGTTCTCGCTGGCCAATGATCTGGTGCTTTACTACATCGTGCTGGCGGTGTTCGTCGCGGTGTTCCTGGCCATCATCCGCATCGTGCATTCGCCCTACGGGCAGGTGCTGAAGGCCATTCGCGAAAACGAGCCCCGGGCCGTGTCGCTGGGCTACGACGTGGACCGCTACAAGCTGCTCGCCTTCGTCCTGTCCACCGCCATCGCCGGTCTGGCGGGCTCGATCAAGACCCTGGTGCTGGGCTTCGCCACGCTCAGCGACGTGCATTGGTCGCTGTCGGGTGAGGTCGTGCTGATGACGCTGCTGGGCGGCTTGGGCACCTTCGCCGGTCCGGTGGTGGGTGCGGCCATCATCATCGGCTTGCAGAACTTCCTGGCCGACCGCGTAGGCAGCTGGGTGACGGTGATCATCGGCGTGATCTTCGTCGTCTGCGTGCTCGCCTTCCGCAAGGGTGTGGTGGGCGAACTGCTGGCCTGGCAGCAGCGTCGCAAGGCCGAACGTCCCTGACGCGCCAGCCCTCGGCCTGCGCGCTGTTGTTCGCTGGCGTCAGGTGCAAGCCTCGCCGGCCCGGACCGCCAGGGGCGGGATAATCCGGAGCTCGGCGTCCGATCCCTGACAATCGGCGCCCTGAAAGGCACCGTGATGATCGCCCGAACCCTGTACGACAAGCTGTGGGACGAACATGTCGTCCACACCGAAGAGGATGGTACCGCCACCCTCTACATCGACCGCCACCTGGTGCACGAGGTGACCAGCCCGCAGGCCTTCGAAGGCCTGCGCCTGGCCGGACGCAAGGTCTGGCGCACCAGTTCCATCGTCGCCACCGCCGACCACAACACGCCCACCACGGGCTGGGCCGACGGCTACGACGGCATCAGCGACCCCATCAGCAAGCTGCAGATCACCACGCTGGACGCCAACATCTTGGCGCACGGTGCAGCCGTCTACTTTCCCTTCCTGGACAAGCGCCAGGGCATCGTGCACGTGATCGGCCCAGAGAACGGCGCCACGCTGCCGGGCATGACGGTGGTCTGCGGCGACAGCCACACCAGCACCCACGGCGCCTTCGGTGCCTTGGCCCACGGCATCGGCACCAGCGAGGTCGAACACGTGCTGGCCACGCAGACGCTGCTGGCGAAGAAGGCCAAGAACATGCTGGTGAAGGTCGAGGGCGCCCTGGGCCAGGGCGTCACCGGCAAGGACGTGGTACTGGCCATCATCGGCAGGATCGGCACCGCTGGCGGCACCGGCTACACCATCGAATTCGCCGGCAGCGCCATCCGCAGCCTGAGCATGGAAGGCCGGATGACGGTGTGCAACATGGCCATCGAGGCCGGCGCCCGCGCCGGCCTGGTGGCCGTGGACGACAAGACCATCGCCTACATCCACAACAACGGCCAGGGCCGGCTGTTCGCCCCCACCGGCCTGGAATGGGAACGCGCCGTGGCGCACTGGCGCACCCTGCACAGCGACCCGGGCGCCCATTTCGACGCCATGGTGGAACTCGACGCCGCGCAGATCCAGCCGCAGGTGACCTGGGGCACGAGCCCTGAAATGGTCACCGGCATCGACGGCCGCGTGCCCGACCCCGACAAGGAAAAAGACAGCGTCAAGCGCGGCGCCATCGAGCGTGCGCTGGCCTACATGGGCCTCGAGCCGAACAAGGCCATGGCCGACATCCGCATCGACAAGGTCTTCATCGGCAGCTGCACCAACAGCCGCATCGAAGACCTGCGCGAGGCGGCGGCCGTGGTCAAGCGCGCCGGACATCGCATCGCACCGAACGTGCGCCTGGCGATGGTCGTGCCGGGATCGGGCCGTGTGAAGGCGCAGGCCGAAGCCGAAGGGCTGCACGAGATCTTTCGCGCCGCCGGTTTCCAGTGGCGCGAACCCGGCTGCAGCATGTGCCTGGCAATGAACGCCGACCGGCTCGAGCCCGGCGAACGCTGCGCCAGCACCAGCAACCGCAATTTCGAAGGCCGGCAGGGCGCCGGGGGGCGTACGCACCTCGTCAGCCCGGCCATGGCCGCCGCCGCCGCCCTGCATGGGCATTTCGTAGACGTCCGCCGTTTGGGCTGACTCACCACCACTAGGAGAGAGAAACCATGAGCAGATTCATCAGCGCCTTCCTGGCCCTGGCCTTCGCCCTGGGCCTGGCCGGCTGCAACACCATCCAGGGTGCCGGCAAGGACGTGTCCAAGGCAGGCGAGACGATCGAAGAAGCGGCCAAGAAGGCCAAGTAAAACCATCGAGCGAAAGAAGCCAGGCCGCCATGCAAGCCTTCACCGTCCACCGCGGCCTGGTTGCACCCATGGACCGCGAGAACGTCGACACCGACGCGATCATCCCCAAGCAGTTCCTCAAGTCGATTGCACGTTCGGGCTTCGGCCCGAACCTCTTCGACGCCTGGCGCTACCTGGACCCTGGCGAACCCGGCCAGGACCCGGCCACGCGCCGCCCCAACCCCGACTTCGTGCTCAACCAGCCACGCTACGCCGGTGCCTCGGTGTTGCTGGCCCGCAGCAACTTCGGCTGCGGCTCCAGCCGTGAACATGCGCCCTGGGCCCTGGAGCAATACGGTTTCCGCGCACTGATCGCGCCCAGCTACGCCGACATCTTCTTCAACAACTGCTTCAAGAACGGCGTGCTGCCCGTGGTGCTGCCCGAAGCCCAGGTGGCCAGGCTCTTCGAAGAAGTGCTGGCCTTCCCGGGCTACAGCCTGACGCTGGACCTGCCGCGGCAGATGATCGTCAAGCCCGATGGCAGCGAGCTGCCTTTCGAGGTCGAGCCGTTCCGCAAGTACTGCATGGTCAACGGCTTCGACGACATCGGCCTGACGCTGCGCCACGCCGACAAGATCCGCGCCTTCGAGGCCGAGCGCCTGGCGCGCATGCCCTGGCTGGCCTCGCAAAGCCTGGGCTGACCCACAGAAGACCACTCCCATGAAGATAGCCATCCTGCCGGGCGACGGCATCGGCACCGAGATCGTTGCAGAAGCCATGAAGGTGCTGCAGGTGCTGGACCTGAAGGCCGAGACCGAGACCGCCCTGGTGGGTGGTGCCGCCTACGAAGCCCACGGCCACCCGCTGCCCGAGAGCACGCTGAACCTGGCCAAGGCGGCAGACGCCATCCTGTTCGGCGCGGTGGGCGACTGGAAGTTCGACAAGCTCGAGCGCGCGCTGCGGCCGGAACAAGCCATCCTGGGGCTGCGCAAGCACCTGGGCCTGTTCGCCAACTTCCGGCCGGCGCTGTGCTATCCGCAGCTGACGCATGCGTCCAGCCTGAAACCCGAACTCGTGGCGGGCCTGGACATCTTGATCATCCGTGAGCTGACTGGCGACATCTATTTCGGCCAGCCCCGAGGCCGCCGCACCGCGGTCGACGGCCACTTTCCGGGTGCGGAAGAAGCCTTCGACACCATGCGCTACAGCCGACCGGAGATCGAGCGCATCGCACACGTGGCCTTCCAGGCCGCGCGCAAAAGAAACAACAAGGTCACCAGCGTCGACAAGGCCAATGTGTTGGAAACCTTCCAGTTCTGGAAGGACGTGGTCACCGAGGTGCACGCCGAGCACTATGCCGACGTCGAGCTGCAGCACATGTACGTGGACAACGCCGCGATGCAGCTGGTGAAGGCGCCGAAGGCCTTCGACGTGGTCTTCACGGGCAACATGTTCGGCGACATCCTGAGCGACGAAGCCGCCATGCTCACGGGCAGCATCGGCATGCTGCCCAGCGCCAGCCTGGACAAGCACAACAAGGGCCTGTACGAGCCCAGCCACGGCAGCGCGCCCGACATCGCTGGAAAGGGCGTGGCCAACCCGCTGGCCACCATCCTGAGCCTGGCGATGATGCTGCGCTTCACGCTGGGGCAGCCCGAGGCCGCCGCGCGGGTGGAAGCCGCAGTCGACCGCGTGCTGACGGCCGGACTGCGCACTGGGGACATCTACAGCGAAGGCACACAACAGAACACGCGCCGCGTGGGCACCGCCGAGATGGGCGACGCCGTGGTGTCGGAGCTGAAGAACGACTGAGAGGGATTCAAGATGGCACTCGTAGGACTGGTGGGTTGGCGCGGCATGGTGGGCTCGGTGCTGATCGACCGCATGCGCGCCGAGGGCGACTTCGCGTTGATCGAGCCGATGTTCTTCAGCACCAGCAACGCCGGCGGCGCCTTGCCTGCGGCCATTGCTGGCCTGGCGAAGAATGAAACCACGCTGAAGGACGCGAACGACATCGCTTCGCTGAAGCGCTGCGACATCGTCATCACCTGCCAGGGCGGCGACTACACCAAGGCCGTCTACCCGCAACTGCGCGCGGCCGGCTGGAAGGGCTACTGGATCGACGCCGCCAAGACCCTGCGCATGCAGGACGACGCCGTCATCATCCTCGACCCGGTGAACCTGGACGTGATCCAGGCCGCGCTGGCGCGTGGCGTGAAGGACTACATCGGCGGCAACTGCACCGTCAGCTGCATGCTGATGGGCCTGGGCGCGCTCTTCAAGGCCGACCTGGTGGAATGGATGACGGCCACCACGTACCAGGCCGCCAGTGGCGGCGGCGCGCAGCACATGCGTGAACTGCTGACGCAGTACGGCACGCTGAACGCCGCAGTGCGGCCGCTGCTCGACGATCCCGCCAGCGCCATCCTCGACATCGACCGCCAGGTCATCGATTCCCAGCGCGGCCTGTCGGCGGAAGAAACGAAGAACTTCGGCGTGCCGCTGGGCGGCAGCCTGATTCCCTGGATCGACGTCGACCGCGGCGACGGCACCAGCCTCGAAGAGTGGAAAGGCGGCGCCGAGACGAACAAGATCCTGGGTCGCGGCCCCGGCTTCGAGGCCGGCGGCCACGCGGCGGTGCCCATCGATTCGCTGTGCGTTCGTATCGGTGCCATGCGTTGTCACAGCCAGGCGCTGACGATCAAGCTCAAGAAAGACGTTCCGCTGGCCGACATCGAAGCCATGATCGCCAATGACAACGCCTGGGCCAAGCTCGTGCCCAACACGCGGGAAGCCAGCATCCGCCATCTCACGCCCGTGGCCGTGACAGGCACGCTGGACATCCCCGTGGGCCGCCTGCGCAAGATGGCGCTGGGGCCGAACTACCTGGGCGCGTTCACCATTGGCGACCAACTGCTGTGGGGCGCGGCCGAACCGCTGCGCCGCATGTTGCGCATTCTTTTGCAGGCCTGAAGGCTTTTGGGGGCCCACGACCCGGGTCAGTCGAAGGGAAACTGCGCATTTCCGCGGCTTCATCATCGATTGCCTGAGGAATGGCTCCTATATGCTTGATGTTCATGCGAATTTTCGCTGTCGCCTGGCAACGCTGCGCCCCGTGCGCCGGCGGGGCTTGACGTAAGGGCGGCGGGCCGGAGGCCCAGACCGCGCTGACCGCTGGGGGAACCAACCTTGAATCAACGCTCGAAAAACGCTGCGCGCCACGCGCTGACCGGTGTGGCCCTGGCCGCCAGCCTGCTCTGCGCCATGCCGTCGTGGGCCCTCGGGCTGGGCAGGCTGAACGTGCAGTCCGCGCTCGGCGAAAGCCTGCGCGCGGAAATCGACATCACCAGCATGAGCGCGGCCGAGGCCGAGTCCATCCGCCTGCGCGTGGCGCCGCCGGAAGCCTATCGTGCGGCCGGCGTGGAGTTCAACCCGGCATTGGCCGGCGCCCAGGTGCAGGTCGTGCGCGGTGCCGACGGCCGCAGCGTGCTGCGTGTCACCAGTGACCGCGCGGTGCTCGAGCCTTTCGTCGAACTGATCGTCGAGGCCAACTGGGCCTCGGGCCGGCTGGTCCGCGAATACACGATGCTGTTCGACCCACCGACCAGCATCCGCAGCGCCCAGGCACCGGCTGCGCCGACGACGGCGCCCGTGATCACGGCACCCGTGCCCCAGCCGCCACGGGCTGCCGCGCCTTCGGCCGCACTCGCCCCGACCCCGGCGCCCGCGCCTGCAGCCGGCCCTGAGCGGGCCCCCCGCGCCGTGGCTGCGGCACCCTTACCCGCACCCGCACCCGCACCCTCACCCGCACCCGCGCCGACACCGGCCAATTCCAACGTCGACGAGGTCCGCGTGCGCCCTGGCGACACGCTCAGCCGCATTGCCGGCCGCGCTCAGCGCCCGGGTGTTTCGCTCGACCAGATGCTCGTGTCGCTGTTCCGCGCCAACCCGCAAGCCTTCATGGGCGAGAACATGAACCGCCTGAAGAGTGGCGTGGTGCTCAACGTGCCCACCCAGGCCGAGGCTGCCCAGCTGAGCGCGCCGCAGGCGCGCGAGATCATCGTCGCGCAGAGCGCCGACTTCGACGCCTTCCGCCAACGCCTGGCCAGCGGCACCACCGCCAGGGCCGACGCTGCGCCGGCGCGGCAGGACAGCGGCCGCGTGCAGACGCAGGTGCAGGACAACCGCCAGTCGGCTGCTGCGACGCCCGACAAGCTCGCGCTGTCACGGCCCGGCGCACAGGCCTCTGCGCCTGCGATCCAGGCGTCCAAGGATGCGGAGCGCCAGGCCAATGCCAACCGCGTCGCCGAACTGGCGCGCAATGTCGAAGAACTGAAGAAGCTGCAGAGCGCCAGCGCTGCAGCCGCTCCGAAAGCGCCGCCGGTGGCTGCGGCACCGGCACCCACGCCGGCGCCTACACCCGCGCCTGCACCCACGCCCGCACCCGCGCCCGCCGCGGTGCCCACGGTCGTGGCCGCCGCGCCCATGCAGACGCCTGCAGCATCCGAGGCCGCCGCTTCCCAGGCGGTACCGGCGTCGGCCGCCGCGGCGACCGCTGCGGCCCCCGCGCCTTCACCGGCCATGGCGCCCGCAGCCGCGGCATCACCCGAGCCCGCGAGCGGCGAAGGCGGCATGCTCGACGGCCTGCTGGCGAACCCGATGCTGCTGCCAGGCGCAGGCCTGCTGGTGCTTCTGCTGGGCGGCCTGGGCTTGTACCGTCTGCGTGGCAACCGCAAGCAGGCGGGCGAAACCTCGTTCCTCGAAAGCCGCCTGCAGCCCGATTCCTTCTTCGGCGCCAGCGGTGGCCAGCGCATCGACACCCGCGAGGCCAGCACGACCGGCAACTCGTCGTCGTCGATGAGCTATTCGCTGAGCCAGCTGGACGCCATCGGCGACGTCGATCCGGTGGCCGAGGCCGACGTCTACCTGGCCTATGGCCGCGACCTGCAGGCCGAGGAAATCCTGAAGGAAGCCATGCGCTCGGACCCCGACCGCATGGCCATCCGCACCAAGCTGCTCGAGGTCTACGCCAAGCGCCGCGACATCAAGGGCTTCGAGCTGCTGGCAACCCAGCTGCACAGCCTGACGCGCGGCGAGGGCGAGGACTGGTCGAAGGCGCAGGGCCTGGGCCTGGGCATCGACCCGACGAACCCGCTGTACCAGCCCGGCGGCTCGCCCGACGCCGTCATCGGCAGCCATGGCGCACCCGTGGAGGCGCTCGGCGCGTCGACGGTGCCCTACACCACGCAGGCCAGCCCGCCGAGCTTCGAGCCGGCTGCCGACGCCACCCTGGGTGGCGGCAACCTGGACCTGTCGCTCGACCTCGAGCTGCCCCAGGAAACGACGCGCCCGCAGTCGGGCCCGGTTGCGCCTCGGCCCGAGCCCTTAGAGCGCGAGCTTCCGACGCTGCCGATCGCCCCGCCGCCCGCCCCGAGGCCCGTGGCCGACGCGCCCGATCTCAGCCTCGACTTCGACACCGACAGCGGCGTCACCCGCAGCCAGACCGGTGGCGGCCTGGATTTCGATCTGGGTGAACCCGCCAAGCCGGCGCTGGGCAACGACGAGGCAGCGCTAGATTTCGGCGACTTCGGCATCGAACCCGAACCTGCCGGGTCGCAGGACCCCGAAGCCGACGCCCTGTCGCGCAAGCTCGAGCTCGCCGAGGAATTCCGCCAGATCGGCGACCTCGAAGGCGCGCGCGACCTGCTCGAGGAAGTGCTGGCCAAGGCCGACGGTGCGCTGCGCGCGAAGGCGCAGGGCATGCTCGACGCACTTTGATGGGCGGGCCAGCGCGTCTGGCGCTGGGCATCGGCTATCGCGGGGGTGCCTATCAGGGCTGGCAGTCGCAGCCCGGTGGCTTGACCGTGCAGGACACGCTGGAAAAAGCGCTGGCGGCCTTCGTCGGCGCGCCGGCAGCGGCGGGGCTGCGCACCGTTTGCGCCGGTCGTACGGATGCTGGCGTGCATGCGCTGCAGCAGGTGGTGCACCTCGACCCGCCGGTCGAACGCGACATGTTTTCCTGGGTGCGCGGCACCAACAGCTTCCTGCCCCCGGACATCGCGGTGCAGTGGTGCCTGCCGGTGAGTGCCGACTTTCACGCCCGCAACAGTGCGCGAGGGCGCCGTTATCGCTTCGTGCTGCTGCAGTCGGCGGTGCGGCCGGCCATCGAAAGCGGCTTGTGCGGTTGGGTGTTCAGGCCGCTCGAAGCCGCTGCCATGCGCGCCGCGGCCGCGCTGCTGCTGGGTGAGCATGACTTCAGTGCCTTCCGCGCGGCCGGCTGCCAGTCGCCCACGCCGGTGAAGACCCTGCGCCGCATCGACATCGCCCAGCGCGGTGCCTACTGGCGCTTCGACTTCGAGGCCAACGCCTTCCTGCACCACATGGTGCGCAACCTGATGGGCTGCCTGCTCGTGGTGGGGCAGGGCCGTCAGCCCCCAGGCTGGGTGGCCGAGGTGCTGGCGTCGCGCAGCCGCGAGAACGCCGCGCCGACCTTCCCCCCCGACGGCCTGTATTTCCTGGGGCCGCAATACGACGCCGTGCACGGCATCCCCACCGAGGTCCCAGCCCAGGACTGGCTGCCCTAGCCAGCGCGCCGCTCGCCGGGTGGCGAGTGCGGGCATGATTGCGGCATGGCGCACCGCACCCGCATCAAGATCTGTGGCCTCACGCGCGAGGCCGACGTCGACGCCGCCGTCGAGTCTGGCGCCGATGCGCTGGGCTTCGTGCTCTGGCCTGGCAGCCGCCGCCACGTCGACGCACGACGGGCGGGTGTGCTGGCGCGGCGCCTGCCGCCCTTCGTCACGCCAGTGCTGCTCTTCGTCAACGCCGCACCCGCGGAAGTCGAGGCTGCGCTCGCCGCCGTGCCGCAGGGCCTGCTGCAGTTCCACGGCGATGAATCGGTCGCGCAATGCCGGTCCGCCGGCCGGGGCTACCTCCGCGCCGCGCGCATCGGGGTCGAGGGGCGGGTGGCCTGCGGCGACGAAAGCCTCTATTTGCTAGACTTCGCGACCCGTTTCGGGGATGCACAGGCCCTGCTGCTCGACGCCCATGTCGAGGGTTACGGCGGGTCGGGAAAGGTGTTCGATTGGTCGCTGCTGCAGGGTGTTGCCGAAGACGTGCCCCTTCCGCTCGTTTTGTCTGGTGGGTTGAGTCCTGCCAATGTGATCGATGGCATCACGCGCTTGCGGCCCTGGGCCGTTGACGTGAGCTCTGGCGTCGAAGCAGCCAAGGGCGTCAAGGACGCCACGCTGATGCGCCAGTTTTGCCAGGCCGTGCGCCGCGCCGATGACCGGCTGGCCGCGGGCTGATGCCCCTCGGACCAAGAGACCCGACCCGATGTTGAACTACGCCCAACCCGATGCCCGCGGGCATTTCGGCCCCTACGGCGGCACCTTCGTTGCCGAAACCCTGATCCACGCGCTGCACGAACTGGAAGCGGTCTACGCCCAGTACCGCGACGACCCCGAATTCCAGCGCGAATTCCGCCATGAGCTCAAGCACTTCGTCGGCCGGCCCAGCCCCGTCTATCACGCTGCGCGCACCAGCCGAGAACTCGGCGGCGCACAAATCCACCTGAAGCGCGAGGACCTGAACCACACCGGCGCGCACAAGGTGAACAACACCATCGGCCAGGCGCTGCTGGCACGCAGGATGGGCAAAAAGCGCGTGATTGCCGAAACCGGCGCCGGCCAGCATGGCGTGGCCACGGCCACCATCTGCGCGCGCTACGGCATCGAATGCGTGGTCTACATGGGCAGCGAAGACGTCAAGCGCCAGAGCCCGAACGTCTACCGCATGCACCTGCTGGGCGCCACCGTGGTGCCCGTGGAAAGCGGCAGCAAGACGCTCAAGGACGCGCTGAACGAAGCCTTGCGCGACTGGGTGACGAACGTGGAGAGCACGTTCTACATCATCGGCACCGTGGCCGGACCGCACCCCTACCCGATGATGGTGCGCGACTTCCAGAGCGTCATCGGCGAGGAATGCCTGGTGCAGATGCCCGAGCAGATCGGCCGCCAGCCCGACGCGGTGATCGCCTGCGTGGGCGGGGGCAGCAATGCCATGGGCATCTTCTATCCCTATATCCAGCATGAAGGCACGCGCCTGATCGGTGTGGAAGCCGCCGGCCTGGGGCTCGACACCGGCAAGCACTCGGCCTCGCTCACCGCGGGCAGCCCGGGTGTGCTGCACGGCAACCGCACCTACCTGCTGCAGGACGACAACGGCCAGATCACCGAGACGCATTCGGTCAGCGCCGGTCTGGACTACCCCGGCGTCGGCCCCGAGCATGCCTATCTGAAGGACATCGGCCGCGCGGAATATGTCGCCATCACCGACGACGAGGCACTGAAGGCCTTCCACCACCTGTGCCGCACCGAGGGCATCATCCCGGCACTGGAAAGCAGCCACGCGGTCGCCTACGCGATGAAGCTGGCGGCCACCATGCGCCCTGACCAGCACATCCTGGTGAACCTGTCGGGCCGTGGCGACAAGGACATCGGCACCGTGGCCGACCTGTCCGGTGCCGAGTTCTTCTGCCGGCCTTCGTGCCGCGGTCAGTCGGTCAAGGGTGGCATGGCGGGCGGCGTGCAGCCGGTGGAGTTCAGCAAGTGAGCCGCATCCAGGCCGTCCTCGAAACCCTGAAAGCGCAGCGCCGCACCGCGCTGATCCCCTACGTCACCTGTGGCGACCCCTTCGCCGACAGCACGCCGCAGATCATGCAGGCGCTGGCCGAGGGTGGCGCCGACATCATCGAGCTCGGCGTGCCCTTCAGCGACCCCATGGCCGACGGCCCGGTCATCCAGAAGGCCAGCGAACGTGCGCTGGCGCGCGGCATCGGGGCGGCCCAGGTGCTGGGTGCGGTGCGCGAGTTCCGCACCCACAACCAGCACACGCCCGTGGTGCTGATGGGCTATGCCAACCCGGTCGAACGCTACGACCAGCGCCATGGCCAAAACAGCTTCATCCGCGATGCCGCCGCCGCCGGCGTGGACGGCGTGCTGATCGTCGACTACCCGCCCGAGGAATGCGAGGCCTTCGCCGCGCAGCTGAAGGCCGCCGGCCTGGACCTGATCTTCCTGCTGGCCCCCACCAGCACCGAGCAGCGCATGAAGGACGTGGGCCGCATCGCCAGCGGCTATGTGTACTACGTGTCGCTGAAGGGCGTGACCGGAGCCGGGCACCTGGACACCGATGCCGTGGCCGAGATGCTGCCGCGCATTCGCCAGCATGTGCGCGTGCCGGTGGGCGTGGGCTTCGGCATCCGCGACGCGGCCACGGCGCGTGCGGTGGCGGCTTCCGCCGACGCGGTGGTCATCGGTTCCCGACTCATCCAGATTCTCGAGAGCGAGACGCGCGAGAATGCACCTGCCGCGGCGCGCGGCTTCATGGCTGAAATCCGCACGGCACTTGACCTGAAGGAGTGAGAACATGAGTTGGCTCGAAAAATTGCTGCCACCGAAGATGCAGCAGACCGACCCGGCCGAACGCCGCGCGGTGCCCGAGGGCTTGTGGATCAAATGCCCGTCCTGCGAGACGGTGCTCTACAAGACCGACCTGGAGCAGAACCTGAACGTCTGCCCGAAGTGCGACCACCACCACCGCATCGGCGCCCGCGCCCGGCTCGACGCCTTCCTCGACCCGGAAGGTCGCTGGGAAATCGGCCAGGAAGTGGTGCCGGTCGACCCCCTGAAGTTCAAGGACAGCAAGAAGTACCCGGCGCGGCTGAAGGCAGCGCTCGAATCCACGGGCGAGACCGATGCGCTCGTCGTGGTGGGCGGTGCCGTGATGAGCGTGCCGCTGGTGGCGGCCTGCTTCGAATTCGAGTTCATGGGCGGCAGCATGGGCAGCGTCGTCGGCGAGCGCTTCGTGCGCGGGGTCGAGGCCGCCATCGAGCAGAAGGTGCCTTTCGTCAGCTTCACCGCCACCGGCGGCGCGCGCATGCAGGAAGGCCTGCTCAGCCTGCTGCAGATGGCCAAGACCAACGCCGCGCTCACACGTCTGGCCAAGGCCCGGCTGCCGTTCATCAGCGTGCTGACCGACCCCACCATGGGCGGTGTTTCCGCCAGCTTCGCCTTCGTCGGCGACGTGGTGATGGCCGAACCCCGGGCCCTGATCGGCTTCGCCGGCCCGCGCGTGATCGAGAACACCGTGCGCGAGAAGCTGCCCGAAGGCTTCCAGCGCAGCGAGTTCCTGCTCGGCACGGGTGCCATCGACATGATCTGCGACCGGCGCCAGCTGCGCGCCAACATCGCCAGCGCCCTGGCCATGCTGCTGCGCCAATCCGCGGACGCGGTGGTCTAGGCTCGCAGGCACCCGCGCTGTCTCCGGTCGCCGCCCCGAACGGGCGGGCCCCGCGTCGGACTGGCAAGGCCGGTACCGCGCGGGTGGCCAGCTTGCAACTCCCCACCGCCTTGAAAACTCTCGCTGACTGGCTGGTGCATTGTTCGGCAATGCACCCGAAGAGCATGGACCTGTCGCTGGAGCGCACGGTCGAGGTCGCGCGCCGCCTCGACATTCGTTTCCAGGTGCCGGTGATCACCGTGGCCGGCACCAACGGCAAGGGCAGCACCTGCGCCATGCTCGAGTCGATCTGCCGGCACGCCGGCTACCGCACCGGCCTGTACCAGAAGCCCGAGCTGGTGCATTTCGAGGAACGTTGCCGCGTCGGGGGTGTGCCGGTCGCCGCCGACGATCTGGTGCCGCACTTCGCGGCCGTCGAGGCCGCGCGTGGCGACACCACGCTCACGCAGTTCGAATTCAGCACCCTGGCCATCGCGCGTCTGCTGTCGCTGGCACCCTTGGACGTGGTGATCCTGGAGGTCGGCCTGGGCGGACGCTACGACTCGGTCAACGCCTTCGACACCGACTGCGCCATCATCACCAGCATCGACCTCGACCACATGGAGTGGCTGGGCCCGGACCGCGAAAGCATCGGCCTGGAGAAGGCGCAGATCATGCGGCCCGGCAAGCCGGCCATCGTCAGCGACCCCCTGCCGCCGGCCAGCGTGCTGGCCCATGCCGAACGCATCGGTGCCGACCTGTGGACCGTGGGGCGCGACTTCAACCACAGCGGCGACCGCCAACAATGGATGTGGGCCGGCCGCGGCAGGCGCTACAACGGCATGTCCTACCCCGCCCTGCGGGGTGCGAATCAGTTGCTGAACGCCTCGGGGGCCATCGCGGCGCTCGAATCACTGCGCAGCCGGCTGCCCGTCAGCGCCCAGGCCATCCGCACCGGGCTGGCCCTGGTCGAGCTGCCCGGCCGCTTCCAGGTGGTGCCGGGGCAGCCGACGCTGGTGCTGGACGTGGCCCACAACCCGCATGCGGTGGGCGCGCTCGCACTGAACCTGGACGCGATGGGCTACTTCCCCCGCACCCATGCGGTGTTCGGGGTGATGGCCGACAAGGACGTGCCGGCGCTGATGGCCAGGATGGCGCCGCTGGTCGACGCCTGGCACTGCTGCGACCTGCCCACACCGCGCGCCGCGCGCGCCGACGCCTTGGTGGCGCTGGCGCTGCAGCTTCCGCGCGGCACGCCGCCGCGCGAGGTCATCGCCGCGGCCCATGCCAGCCCTGCCGAGGCCCTTCAGGCCGCGGCGGCGAAGGCCGACCCCGCCGATAGAATCGTGGTCTTCGGGTCGTTCTACACCGTGGGCGGCGTTCTCCAGGACGGCCTGCCGCGGCTTTCGGCTCCCCATCTGGCCTGAGCTCCCGTTACTGCATGCCCTTGCCGCCCCTTCCGGAATTCCTGCGCCGCAAGGCGCCCGAGCGTCCGTTGGGGCCGGCCGAAGAAGGCCAGGCGATCCAGGCGGCCCGCACCCGCGCGCGGCAGAGACTCGTCGGGGCGTTGGTGCTGCTGGTGGTGGGGGTCGTCACCTTCCCCCTGCTGTTCGAGACCCAGCCCAGGCCGCTGGCGGTGGACACGCCGATCAAGCTGTCGCAACGCGACGCAGGTGTCGTGGGTGGCCAGCCGCCCGCGGTCCGGACAGCCCCTTCGCCGGCCGCACCACTGCCCGAGGACGCCGGCATGGAAGCACCGGCTTCCAGCGCCGCGAGCGGCACAGTGAAGCCGTTGCCGCCGCCTGAGTCGACAGCCGTTCCGGCCAGCGCGCCGGTACCGGTGGCGGTTCCTGCCGCTGTGTCTGGCCCCGCATCCGCTCCTGCACCTGCCCCGGCCGCAGCGAACGTGCCACCGCCGAAGCCCGCAGCCTCTGCGGCCCCCCGGCCTGAACCAAGGCCCCCCGCAAACAAGCCGGCCGACGAACCGAAGGTGGCTGCGTCAGCGTCAGCGCCAGCCCCAGGCCGCTTCGTCGTGCAGGTGGGTGCGTTCAGCGACAACCGCACGCTGCGCGAAGCACGGCAGAAGGTCGAGGGACTGGGCCTGAAAAGCTACACCCAGGTCATCGACAGCAGCTCCGGTCAGCGCACTCGGGTGCGCGTCGGGCCGTTCGAGAGCCGTGCCGAAGCCGAGGCCGCGGCGAAGACGCTCAAGGGTGGCGGCCTGCCGGCGGCCATCCTGACGCTGTGATGGACCTGGCGCTGCCCGCGCTCGGCTGGATCGACTGGACCCTGCTGGCCGTCCTGGCGTTGTCGGTGCTGATCGGCCTGTGGCGCGGCTTCGTGTTCGAACTGATGTCCTTGGCCGGCTGGGTGGTGGCCTGGTTCGGCGCGCAGTGGGCCGCACCGCAGCTGGCGCTGCACCTGCCGGTGTCGACGCCCGATTCACCGCTGCGGCTGGCGGCGGCTTTCCTGCTGTGCTTCATGGCCGTGCTGCTGCTGTGGAGTCTGCTGTCGAAGCTGGTGCGCATGCTCGTGCACGCCACGCCGCTGTCCAGACCCGATCGTCTGCTCGGCGGTGGCTTCGGCGCATTGCGTGGCGCCGTCTTGTTGCTGGCGCTGGCCAGCGTCATCGCGCTCACTCCGGCTGCACAATCCACGGGTTGGCGGACGTCCCAGGGTGCACGCTGGCTCGAACTCGGTCTGCAAGCCCTGAAGCCCCTGCTGCCCCCGGGCACCCAGCGCTGGTTCCAGGCCTGAATCTGGCGCCCGGGCGCCTGTCGACATTCCAGAAGGAAATCCAAGCCATGTGCGGCATCGTCGGTGTCATCTCGAAACACCCGGCCAACCAGTTGATCTACGACGCCTTGCTGCTGCTGCAGCACCGCGGGCAGGACGCTGCCGGCATCGTCACCATGCAGGGCACCAAGTGCTTCATGCACAAGGCCAGGGGCATGGTGCGGGATGTCTTCCGCACCCGCAACATGCGCGGCCTGCCGGGCACGGTGGGCCTGGGGCAGGTGCGCTACCCCACCGCAGGCAATGCCTACAGCGAGGAAGAAGCGCAGCCGTTCTACGTCAACGCGCCCTTCGGCATCGTGCTCGTGCACAACGGCAACCTCACGAACGCCCAGGCGCTGAAGGCCGAGCTGTTCGAGATCGACCGCCGCCACATCAACACCGAGAGCGACACCGAAGTCCTCATCAACATCCTCGCCCACGAACTCGAGCAGGCCGTGCGCGACCTGCCCTTGTCGCCCGAGGCTGTCTTCAAGGCCGTGGCCGCGGTGCATCGGCGCGTCAAGGGCAGCTATGCGGTCGTGGCCCTGATCGCCGGGCATGGGCTGCTGGCCTTTCGCGACCCCTTCGGCATCCGCCCGCTGTGCATGGGCAAGGGTGCCGAGGGTGAGTTCATCGTCGCCAGCGAGTCGGTGGCCATCGAAGGCACCGGCTACCAGGTCGACCGCGACGTGGCCCCGGGCGAGGCCGTGTTCGTCGACCTGCAGGGCCGCGTGCACGCCCGCCAGTGCGCGGCCAGGCCGATGCTGCACCCGTGCATGTTCGAGTTCGTCTACCTGGCCCGGCCCGATTCCGTCATCGACGGCATCAGCGTCTACCAGGCGCGGCTGAACCTGGGCGAGACGCTGGCGCAGCGGGTCATCAACGCCATGCCGCCCACCGACATCGACGTCGTCATCCCCATCCCGGAAAGCAGCCGGCCGAGTGCCATGCAACTGGCGCACCGCATCGGCAAGCCTTACCGCGAGGGCTTCGTGAAGAACCGCTACGTCGGCCGCACCTTCATCATGCCGGGACACGAGGTGCGCAAGAAAAGCGTGCGCCAGAAGCTCAACGCCATCGGGGTCGAATTCAAGGGCCGCAACGTGCTGCTGGTCGACGACAGCATCGTGCGTGGCACCACCAGCAAGGAAATCGTGCAGATGGCGCGCGAGGCCGGCGCACGCAAGGTCTACATGGCCAGCGCCGCGCCCCCGGTGCGCTACCCGAACGTCTATGGCATCGACATGCCGACCAAGGACGAACTCATCGCCCACAACCGCAGCGTCGAGGAGATCCGCCAGTTCATCGGCGCCGACGCCCTGATCTACCAGGACGTGGACGCCATGAAGCGCGTGGTGGCGGCGCTGAACCCGTCCGTGGTCAGCTTCGAGGCCAGCTGCTTCGACGGGCAATACATCACCGGCGACGTGTCGGCCGCCGACTTCGCCAGCATGGAAGCCCAGCGGCGCCTGCAGTTCGACGAGGAAGACAGCAACAACCGCAGTCGCCTGGCATTGCAGGGTGCGGAAAGCAGCCCGACATGATCCCCAAACCCGACCTGCCCGAAGGCCTGCACCTCGACACCCTGGCCGTGCGCGAAGGCTTGCCTGCCAGCCCCTGGGGCGAAAACTCCGAAGCGCTGTTCCTGACCAGTTCCTTCGTGCACCCCGACGCCGCCACCGCGGCGCGGCGCTTCGCGAACGAGGAAGAGGCCTTCGTCTACAGCCGCTTCGGCAACCCCACCGTCATGATGATGGAGCGCCGGCTGGCGGCGATGGAAGGCACCACCGGCTGCATCGGCACCGGCAGCGGCATGGCCGCCTGCCTGCTGCTGGTGATGGGCCTGCTGAAGGCCGGCGACCACATCGTCTGCTCGCGCAGCGTGTTCGGCAGCACGCTGCGCCTGTTCCAGGACTTCGCGCGTTTCGGGGTCGAGACCAGCTTCGTTTCCCAGACCGATCTGGGCGAATGGAAAGCCGCCCTGCGCCCGAGCACGCGCATGCTGTTCGCCGAAACCCCCAGCAACCCCTTGACCGAGGTGTGCGACGTGCGCGCCCTGGCCGACATCGCCCACGGCGCCGGCGCCTGGCTGGCCGTCGACAACTGTTTCTGCAGCCCGGCCCTGCAGCAGCCTGCGAAGCTGGGTGCCGACTTCATCGTTCATTCCGGCACCAAGTACCTGGACGGGCAGGGCCGCGTGATCGCCGGTGCCGTCTGCGGCCCGGCCGAGCTCATCGACAGCAAGCTGATGCCGGTGATGCGCAGCGCCGGCATGAGCCTGTCGCCCTTCAACGCCTGGGTGGTGCTGAAGGGGCTGGAAACCTTGTCGATCCGGCTGCAGGCGCAAAGCGCGCGGGCGCTCGAACTGGCGCGGTGGCTGGAAGCGCATCCAGCGGTGGAACGGGTATTTCACCCATCGCTGCCTTCGCATCCGCAGCATGCGCTGGCCATGGCGCAGCAAGGCGGGCAAGGCGGGGCGGTGGTGAGCTTCGTCGTGCGCGCGCCCGCAGGCGACGAACGCACGGCTGCGTTCTCGGTCATCGACGCCACGCGCATCTGCAGCATCACCGCCAACCTGGGCGACACCAAGACCACGATCACCCATCCGTCCAGCACCTCGCATGGCCGGCTGACGGAAGCGCAGCGGCTGGCAGCCGGCATCACCCAGGGCCTGATCCGCCTGGCCGTGGGGCTGGAGCATGTGGGTGACCTGAAAGCCGATCTCGCGCGCGGCCTGGACGCCCTGCCTGCCCACCGATGAAACCCACTGTCAGAACCCGCATCGCCCCGTCGCCCACCGGCTTCCTGCACCTGGGCACCGCCCGCACGGCGCTGTATTCATGGGCCTACGCCCGCCACCACGGTGGTCAGTTCGTGCTGCGCATCGAGGACACCGACGTCGCCCGATCGACGCAGGACTCGGTGCAGCAGATCCTCGACAGCATGGACTGGCTGGGTCTGCAGTACGACGAAGGCCCGGTCTACCAGATGCAGCGGCTGGACCGGTACCACGCCGTGGCCGAAGCGATGATTGCCGCCGGCACCGCCTACCGCTGCTACTGCACGCCCGAAGAACTGGACGCGATGCGCGAAGCCCAGCGTGCCCGTGGCGAAAAGACCCACTACGACCGCCGCTGGCGCCCCCGGCCCGGCAAGCAGCTTCCGCCGCCGCCTGAAGGCGTTCAGCCGGTGGTGCGCTTCGGCAACCCGGAAGACGGCATCGTGCAATGGGACGACCTGGTCAAGGGTTCCATCAGCATCAGCAACCACGAAATCGACGACCTGATCATCCTGCGCCCGCCCGCGCCAGATGCGCCTGCCGGCAGCCTGGGCGTGCCCACCTACAACTTCGCAGTGGTGGTCGACGACTGGGACATGGGCATCACCCATGTCTTCCGTGGCGACGAGCACATCAACAACACGCCCTGGCAGATCAACATCTTTCGCGCCCTGGGCGCGCCTTTGCCGCAGTTCGGGCACTGTCCCATCATCCTGGGCGACGACGGCCAGAAGCTGTCGAAGCGGCGCGGTGCGGTCAGCGTGACGGCTTACGAAGAGGCCGGCTACCTGCCCGAAGCCATGCTGAACTACCTGGCGCGGCTGGGCTGGAGCCACGGCGACGACGAGCTCTTCACGCGTGAACAGATGGTGCAGTGGTTCGACGGCAGCCACCTCGCCAGGAGCCCGGCGCAATGGGATCCGGCCAAGCTCGCTTGGGTGAATGCGCACTACATGAAACAGGCCGACGACACCCGGCTGGCGCGTCTGGTTCAGGCCCAGTTGGCCACGCGCGGCGTGCACGCTGCCGACCTCGTGCAGCTGGGCCAGGCCGCGGCCCTGTTCAAGGACCGCTGCAGCACAGTCGTCGAACTCGCGGACTGGCTGGCGATGTTCTTCGTGCCCGTGATGCCCGCCGAGTCCGATCTAGAGGCCCACGTGACCGAAGCCGTGCGACCGGCTCTGCAGTCCTTGCGCGACGCGCTCGCGAGCGCCAGCTGGGACAAGGCGGGGATTGGCGCTGCCATCAAGCAGACTCTGGCGACGCATGGGCTGAAGCTGCCGCAGCTGGCGCCGGCATTGCGCGTCCTGGTTTGCGGCCGGGCGCAAACGCCTTCAGTCGATGCCGTGCTGGGGCTGTTTTCACGCGAAGTGGTACTCCGGCGTTTGCAGCACGTCTGAGAAGTGGGCTATACTTTTGGGCTCGCTTGAACAGCGCCGAAGTTCGAAGAGAAAGCTGATCGGAGACGAACAGCCGGACCGTGAAACCAAGGGGGTATAGCTCAGCTGGGAGAGCGCTTGCATGGCATGCAAGAGGTCAGCGGTTCGATCCCGCTTACCTCCACCAAGTTTGCAGGCGTTGTTCAAGAGACGAGGATGTTTTCGAAAGATTCAAGTCCCCTTCGTCTAGAGGCCTAGGACACGACCCTTTCACGGTTGTAACAGGGGTTCGAATCCCCTAGGGGACGCCAAGTTCACTGCACTTGGAAGCGCTGCCAACACGGCGCTTTGAAGCGGTATGGAGTGGTAGTTCAGTTGGTTAGAATACCGGCCTGTCACGCCGGGGGTCGCGGGTTCGAGTCCCGTCCACTCCGCCAGCTACACGACAAACGAAACGGGCCCCCATGGGGCCCGTTTTCATTGCACCTGCAGAATGGGCCGAGCCCCTCGGGGCGGTGACGAACCGGCGTTCGGTTTCAACCAAAGCACCGAATCCGGTGTTCAGCCGTAGCTGGAAAAGACCCGCTCGCGCCCGTTCTTGTCGATGAGCAGGACCTGATACGGGTCCTTGCGCGCGCCCATCTCCATCCCGGGCGAACCCACCGGCATGCCGGGCACGGCGATACCGATGGCCAGCGGCTTCATGGCCAGCAGTTTCTTGACGTCCTTCGCCGGCACATGCCCTTCGACGACATAACCCGCGACGATGGCGGTGTGGCAGCTGCCGAAGCGTTCAGGCAGGTGGTACTTCCGCCGTGCGACCGAGGTGTCCTCGACTTCGATGACCTTGACCCGGAATCCGGCGTCCCGCAGGTGGTCCACCCAGGCACCGCAGCAGCCACAGGTCGGGCTCTTGTAGACCTCGACCTGGGGCAACGGGCTGGCGGCGAAGGCCGGCACGGCGGCGACGAGTGCGCCTGCGCCCAAGGCTGCAAGGAACTGGCGGCGCCTCATGTCTTGTTCACCTGGCGGTTCGCGGAAAGCTTGGACTTTCATCGGAATTCTTTCGTGAGCGGATGGATCGAGAGCTAGTTCCTGCAGAACGAATGGCTCTGCTGAACGGCTCCTGGCTACTTGGCCTTCGCGGCCCGACGACCCGGCCGCAGCCCGGCTGTCCGGCCCTGCACTGCTGCAGCCGCGAGGGGCGCGTCTTGCGCCAGGGAATCGATGATGGGGCAGTCTGGCCTGTCGTCACCGTGGCAGCAAAGTACCAGATGCTCGAGCGTGGCCTTCATCGACTGCAGTTCCTTCAGTTTCGCGTCGAGTTCCTCGATGTGGGCCTGGGCCAGCGCCCGCACCTGCCGGCTCGGCCGCTTGCGGTTCTGCCACAGGCCGAGCAGTTCGCGGATCTGTTCGATGGAAAAGCCCAGGTCGCGCGACTGGCGCACGAAGCGCAAGGTGCCGACCTCCTTGTCGGTGTACTGCCGGTAGCCCGATTCGGTGCGCAAGGCCTCGGGGAACAGGCCGACGCTTTCGTAATGGCGAATCATCTTGGCCGACACGCCCGAAGCCTTCGCAGCTTCGCCGATGTTCATGCTCATGCCTGTTCTCCTGTCGAGGTTTGCGGCCGTGCAAGGTCCCGGCCATGTGGCGCCGCCGGCCCCTCGGCCACACCGCGCCAGCGGCTCAGCGTCAGCGCGTTCAGCACCACGCTGAAGCTGCTGAAGGCCATCGCGGCGCCGGCGATGACGGGGTTCAACAGGCCCAGCGCGGCCAGCGGGATGCCCAGCACGTTGTAGCCGAAAGCCCAGAACAGGCCCTGCTTGATTTTCGACGAGGTGCGGCGCGAGATGTCGAGCGAATCGGCCACCAGCCGCGGGTCGCCCCGCATCAGGGTGATGCCGGCCACCTCGGTGGCCACGTCGGCACCGCCGGCCATGGCGTACGAGACCGACGCGGCCGCCAGTGCCGGCCCGTCGTTCAGGCCGTCCCCGACGAAGGCCACCACCTCGCCGGCGTCGCGGAACTGCTGCACGATGGCCGCCTTGTCCCCGGGCAGGACCTCGGCGCGCACCTCGTCGATGCCCAGTTCGCCGGCCACGTACCGGGCCGCGCCCTGGTTGTCGCCCGTCAGCATCACGGTCCTGATGCCGAGTTGACGCAGCCTGGAGACGGCTTCCGCCGCTGTCGGCTTGACGACGTCGCCGAAGGCCAGCAGCCCCAGCAGCGCCGGCGCGTCCGGCCCGCCGCTGCCTGACCCAAACAGCCACGACACCGTCCTGCCCTGCTGCTCCAGGCGCTGGGCCTCGGCCTGCAGGCTTCCAGGCTCCAGCCCGAATTCGCGCAGCAGCCGCGTGCTGCCCAGCGCCACCAGCCGGCCCCGCACGACACCCTGCACGCCCCGGCCGGGCAGCGCCTGGGCGTCGCGCGCCTCGGGCACGGGCAGGCGCTCCTGGCGCACCTGGTCCATCACCGCCAGCGCCAGCGGGTGGCTGCTGGAAGCCTGCAGCGCCGCGGCCAGGCTCAGCACCTCGGCCCGTGACGTGCCCGCCGCGGCCACCACCGCGGCGAGCGAAGGCTTGCCTTCGGTCAGCGTGCCGGTCTTGTCGAACGCGACCAGAGTGACGGCATGCGCGACTTCCAGTGCCTCGGCGTCCTTGATGAGGATGCCGCGGCGCGCCGCCACCCCGGTGCCGGCCATGATGGCCGTGGGCGTGGCCAGGCCCAGCGCACAAGGGCAGGCGATCACGAGCACCGCCACCGCGTTGATGAGCGCCTGCTCCCAGTCGCCTGCCAGGCCGAACCAGGCCAGGAAGGTCAGCAGGGCGATGCCCAGCACCACCGGCACGAACACCGCGCTCACCCGGTCGACGATGCGCTGGATGGGGGCCTTGGCGGCCTGCGCCGACTCGACCATGCGGATGATTCTGGCCAGGGTGGTCTCGGCCCCGATGGCGGTGGTGCGCACCGTCAAGGCACCCTCGGCGTTGATGGCGCCGCCCGTGAGCATGTCGCCCACCTGCTTGGCCACCGGCAGGCTTTCGCCGGTGATGAGCGACTCGTCGACGTGGCTGCGGCCCTCGACGATCTCGCCGTCGACGGCCACACGGTCGCCCGGGCGCACGACGACGAGGTCGCCCACCACGACGGCTTCCACCGCCACCTCGAGCTCGACACCCCCGCGCCGCACGCGGGCGGTGGTCGGGCGCAATGCGTTCAGGGCCCGGATGGCGTCGGCCGTCTGCCGCTTGGCGCGCTGCTCCAGCCACTTGCCCAGCAGCACCAGGGTGATGACAGCGGCCGAGGCCTCGAAGTACAGGTGCGGCATGCCATGGTCGGCATGCTTGACCAGCAGGTAGACCGACAGGCCGTAAGCGGCCGAGGTGCCCAAGGCCACCAGCAGGTCCATGTTGCCCGCCCTGGCGCGCACGGCCTTCCAGCCCGCACGGTAGAAGCGCCAGCCCAGCCAGAACTGCACCGGCGTGGCCACGGCAAGCTGCAGCCAGCCGTCGAGCGTCCAGTCGACGCCGAACCACTGCAGCAACATCGGCAGGGCCAGGGGCAGGGTGAGCAGGCTGCCCACGGCGACGGGCCACCAGGTCGGCAGGCGCGCCGCTGGCGGCGGTGTGGGCTCGCGGCTATCGTGGGCGCCGTAACCGGCGTTCTCGATGGCGGCCTTCAGGGCAGCGACCGGCACGTTCGACAATGCCTCGATGCTCGCCTTCTCGGTGGCCAGGTTGACCACGGCGCGCTGCACGCCCGGCACCTTGAGCAAGGCCTTTTCGACGTGCGCCACGCACGATGCGCAGGTCATGCCGTTGATCTGCAGCTGGATGGGGGATGGGGCGGTGACGTTCATGGAGAACCTGGCTGTTGATTCAATGAAGGCACATCTTCAAGGTTCCCACCATGTCAAAGTCAAAGGCGAACTCGCGTTGTGCAACACGTTGAAGTGGGCATTGACGGAGGTCGCTTGACCTTCCAACAGCTGGAAGGAGCACAGTCTGCTCATTCACAACCCACGGGAGATTGCGATGATTGCTTTTGAAGTCAAGGACATGACCTGCGGCCACTGCGTCGGTGCCATCACGCAGGCCCTGAAGGCCACCGACCCACAGGCCAAGGTGCACATCGACCTGGCCACGCACCAGGTGCAGGTGGAGGCTGGCTCGGCCGATTCCCGGGCGCTGGCAGCAGCCATCACGGAGGCCGGTTACACCCCCGTGCCTATGGGAGGTCAGGGCGGCCAGGCCGGCGGCAGCGGTGCTGGCGGTGCAGGGTCCTGCGGCGGCCAGTGCCGTTGCGCCTGACGTTTTGACGAAACGAGCCACGCAGTCCGATGTCGGGTGGCGACTGGAAAGAGATGTTCCACGCAGCCTGCGAGGGCGACCTGCAGCTGCTGGCGCACCACGTCAGGTCGGGCGTCGATGTCAACTATGCCCACCCGGAGTTCCTGGCCACGCCACTCGTGGCCAGCATCCTGGCGAAGCAGGAGGCTTCGGCGCTCTACCTCCTGGAACACGGTGCCGACCCGCATCTGCTGTCGGAGTTTGACGGGTTGACTCCAGCCCAGGCGGCGCAACAGCTCGGCCTGCTCCAGGTGCAGCAGCGGCTGCGCGAGCTGGGGGCCTGCGGGGTCGAAAAGCCGGCGCTGGGGTCGGAAGGAAGGTGGTGGGAGCGCTTCTTCGGCAAGGGCGGCCGCTGACCTGGTCGGCATTTGTTCAGGGCGCACTCCACGCCTGGACGCGCCCTATCTTTTCAATGTCCAGATTAGCGGCTAGACTGCGGGCCATTATCTTGACAGCGTCAACCCACGGCTGACCATGACCCCGTCCGAAGCGTTCTCCGTTGCCAATCCCACGGCACTGCTGGGCTGGCTGTTGCTCATCGCCGGTTTGTTCGCCAGCGGGCGGGCGCGCTCGGTGCTGTTGCTGGCCGGCGGGCGCGCATTGCCGTTGCTGCTGTGCCTGGCCTATGCCGCCACGCTGGTGTGGTCCTGGGGCTCGGCGCCCGGGGGTGGCTTCGCCAGCCTCGAGCAGGTGGTCACGCTGTTCCGTTCGCCCGGCATGCTGCTGGCCGGCTGGATCCACTTCCTGGCTTTCGACCTGTTCGTCGGCCGCTGGATCGTCGACGACGCGCTCGGCCGGCGGCTGCCTCGCCTGGCCGTGCTGCCCAGCCTGGTGCTGACGTTCCTGTTCGGCCCGATCGGCCTGGGCCTGCACTTCATGGTCCGCGGGGCCTGGGCACGGTGGCGCCCGCACGGCGGGCCAGCCTGAGCATGGGGTCCGACAGCGCGATGTCGGTGGCCGCTGCCGAATCGGTCGGCCCGGCGTGGGGCGCCGCGGCCTGGCTCCAGCAGACCCGCCGGCAACTGCCGCTGCTGTGGTGGGCTGGTTGGGCTGCGCTCGCGGCGTCGCTGCCCTTGCTCGTGCTGATGCAGATCGATCCCCGAAGCTTCCAGGGCGTCAGCGTCTGGCTCAAGCCCTGGAAGTTCCATGTGTCGGTCGGCCTGCACCTGCTCACCTTGGCGCTCGTTGCGGCGCCGCTGGCCGCCATGGCAGCACGGCGCACCGCGGTGACGCGCATGGGCGTAGTGGCCGTCGCCTGCGCGCTTTTCGAACTGGGCTACATCACCTGGCGCGCATCGCGCGCCGAAGCCTCGCACTTCAACGTGGCCGATCCCGTGTCGGGGCTGCTCTATGGCCTGATGGGGGCCGGTGCGGTGGTGCTGACGGGATGTGCCGGCCTGGTCGGACTGTGGGTGGCGCGCACCCCAGGCTACCCTGCGGGTGCCGTGATGCGGCGTGGGCTGGCGCTGGGTCTGCTGCTTGGCTGGTTGCTGGGCACGCTGAGCGGCGCCTATGTGTCGGCGCAACCCGGTCATTGGGTCGGAGGGAGCCTGACCGACGCCCCAGGGCTCGCGGTGGTCGGCTGGTCAACCGACGGCGGCGACCTGCGGGTGGCGCACTTCTTCGGCCTGCACGCCATGCACCTGATTCCCCTGGCCGCGTGGGCCCTGTCGCGGTGGCTGCCGCAACGGCGGGGCCAGGCCGCCTTGGGCGCGTTCTGTGCGCTCTATGTCGCATTCACCGGTTTCGTCTTCACCCAGGCGCTGCAAGGCAGGCCCTTCTTCTGAAGCGCCGCGGCGCGGCCCCGGTTGAAGTCCTCGTGCGGAGCGCCGATGAATTCGTGTCCGAGGGGCACAACCCCGCCACACCGATGTCACCGCACCCACACCGAGACCCCCTGGACCTGCTGAACAACGAAGCACTGGAGGGCTGGCGCGGTGCGCTGGTGCGGCTGGGAAAGCGGCGAACCGTGCTGGCGGTGTCGGCGGCTTCGGTCCTGCTGTCCGTGTGCATCACGGCGCTGATCAACTACGCCACCAACAACGGCGACCAGTTGTGGACCGACGTCGCCGTCGCCACCATCGTGCCCTTGCTGGTGGCCCCGCTCGTCAGCCAGGCGCTCGTGGGCTTGCTGATCGAGGTGGAAGCGGCCCGGCAGGCCTTGCACCACCTGGCCGTTCGCGACGGCCTGACCAATCTTTACAACCGGCGCTTCTTCATGGGCAGGCTGCAGGCCGAGGTCAGCCGGGCCCAACGCGAGGGCAGCGCCCTGGCGCTGCTGATGGTCGACGTCGACCACTTCAAGGCCATCAACGACCAGCGCGGCCATGCCGCCGGCGACGCGGTGCTCGAGCGCCTGGCCTCGGTGCTCATCGGCGGGTTGCGACCCTACGATGTGTCTGCCCGCTATGGCGGCGAGGAATTCGTCGCGATGCTTCCCGGGGCCACGCTGGCCGAAGCCGAGCTCACGGCCGAGCGGCTGCGGCGGTCGATCGAGAGCCTGCGCATGCCCGGCTTCGGGGTTGCGAGCGTGCCCGACGTCACCGCCAGCCTGGGGGTGAGTTCGCTCGGCCTCGCACCCGACGACGCTGCCAGCCTGTTGCGGCGCGCGGACGAAGGCCTGTACGCGGCCAAGGCTGCAGGTCGCAACCGGTGCGTGTCGGTCAGGCCGGGTGGCTGTCCCGCACCTGCGCCGTCAGTGCCTCGATCGTGTGCAGCAGCACCTTCAGCTTGAAAGGCTTCAGCAGCAGGCGCTTGACCTCGTGGTGCCGAATCTGCGCGGCGAGGTCGACATTGCAGGTCTCGGCCATCAGCACCACGGGCAAGCCCGGGTAGCCGTTCAGTTCGCCTGTCCGCAGGCGTGCCAGCAGGGCCAGGGCCCGCGTCGGCTCGTCCAGCGACAGCAGCAGGCCGTCGTACCGCCTGCCCGCCAGCCGCTGCTCGGCGGCTTCGATGCTGGAGGCTTCGTCGATGCGGGCCAGGTTCATCTGTCGTGCGACGGCGGCGACGGTGGAACGAACCAGGGACTGCTGTTCCACCAGCAAAAAAGTGTGCTGCAGCGTGTTCATCGGCCTTACCGTGGTTCAGGCCGGCACCGGCTGCGCCACCAGTTCCTGCACCACCAGGTCGCGCAGCGAACCCAGGATCGCAAGGTCGGTGCGGTCGAGCCGGCGCGGGCGGGTGTCGATCAGGCACAGGGTGCCCAGCACAGCGGAGCCGGGCACACGCAGCGGCGCGCCGGCATAGAAGCGGATGAAGGGCGCGCCCAGCACCAGCGGGTTGTCGGCAAAGCGCGGGTCGGCCAGGGCATCGGGAATGACGAGGGCCTCGGACTCCACCAGGGCGTGTCCGCAGAAGGAGATATCGCGTGAGGTCTCGCAGGCCTGCAGCCCGACGCGCGCCTTGAACCACTGGCGGTTCCGGTCGACGAGACTCACGAGCGCGATGGGCACCTCGAACTCGCTGGCGGCGAACTCGACGATGCGGTCGAAGCGTTCTTCGGGTGGCGTGTCCAGGATGAGCAGGTCGTGCAGCACCTTCAGGCGCTGGACGTCGTCGTCCGGGATGGGGGCATGCAGCATCTGTTCACTCCAGACGCGCGGCCGCGCCTCCAGGAGCGGCTATCGGCTGCCGCCTGCAGAACTTGAAGCCGCCCGCTCAGGCCGAACCGGCGCGCGGCAGGGCCATGAAAAACCGCACCATTTCCGCCGAAGCGTCGGGGCCGGTGCTGTCGGTGTAAGAGCCGGCGGCATCGCCGCCCGACCAGGCGTGGCCGGCGCCGTGCAGCGTCCAGCTTTCGATCCAGGTGTGCCCGTCGGCGTCGACCTGCACCGTTCGGCTGAAGCGACGCCCGCCGGGTGCCACGCCTTGCTGGGTGTGCGCCTGAAGGCCGGCGGCGTTGGCCTGGGCCAGGTGCGCTTCCTCGGCCTGTTGCACGATCTGCGCACTGTTGACGGCCTGCACCGTGTGGTCGCGGTCGCCGTGAAAAACGATCAGCGGCACCACCTCCGCGGTCTTTCGACGGGGCTTGGCCTCGCCGCCCATCAGGCCTCGCAGCCCGGCCATGCCGCTGCGGCCACCCTTCATCGCGGCCAGGGCAGAAGAAACGTCGTAGGCGCTGGCGTATGGCAGGCCAGAATGCGCGCCCACGCCGGCAAACAGCTCCGGGTAGGCCTGGCCCAGCACCACCGCCATCGCGGCGCCCGCCGACAGGCCGGCCACGTAGATGCGGCGGGGATCGGCGCCATGACGTCGTGCCGCTTCGAGCACGACGCCCGCGATCAGCGCCGGTTCGCCCTTGCCGCGCACCTGGTCCTGCGGCTTGAACCAGTTCCAGCAACGCGAGGTGTTCGCGCTCTGGGATTGCTCGGGGTAGACGACCAGGAATCCGTGCTCGTCGGCCAGGGTGTTCATCCGCGTGCCGGCGGCGAAGTCGTCGGCAGACTGGGTGCAGCCGTGCAACATCACGATCATCGGTCGCGGGGTGCGCGACGCGGGCGCCGCTGCGGCTGGCACATAGACCTTGTAGCCCAGGCTGCCGGCTTCGGTGCTGAACTCGAAGCGTTCGAAGCGGCCCGGCATGCCGACGGCGACGCCCTGGCCGGCGCGGGCCGGCGTCCGGGCCGGGACGACGGCCGACAAGGCGCGCTCGATGGTCTCGGTGACCTCGCGCATCGGGCCCGATGCACTGTCCAGACCGGCGCTGGACAAGGCGCGCTGGATGGTGTCGTGGATGGCCTGGGCGTCGAACGCCGGGGGGCGGGGAAGGGGAGGCAAGGGCAACTTCATGCAGTGCTTTCTGGGGCGTGAGGGGGTGGGTCAGCCGATGCGGTCTGCGAGGGCACGCCGCACGGCGGGGCTGGCCTGGAATGCGCCCAGGACAGTCACTGATTCGATGGCAGCGCGCGCCAGTTCGGGTGTCACGTCATCGGCGATGCGGGCCAGTCCGACCACCTGGACCTGCAGCCGCTGCCCTGCAGCCACCGCCGCCTCGAGCTCGCGACGGCCGAAGTGCTGCAGACCCACGGTGAGCGTCCGGCGCGCCAGGGTCTGCTTCAGCGTGTCCGCATGCAGTGCCAGCTGGTTCCTGAGCGCGGTTCGCACCAGGTCGGAGCGGTTCGAATAGAAGCCTTCCTGGACCAGCAGGTCGACATGGCCGAGATCGACGACCCCGACGTTGACGGTCATCTTCTCGGTCTCGCCGGCTTTCGGACGGGGTTCCATCGACGTGTTCAAGGGGGCCATGTACATTCCAATTGGATTCCATTTGGATTCCAATTGGAACACAGTTGGTGAAACTGGAGGCAAAGATGCCTTCGATCCCTGGGCCGCGGCCGGGATGCCCGACACCCGCCAGATCACGTTGCCCACGTCGTCTGCCACCAGCAGCCCGCCGCGTCGGTCGACCGCCACGCCGACCGGCCGACCGCGGGCGTGGCCCTGGTCGTCGAGGAATCCTGTCAGCACGTCGATCGGTGGACCGCTGGGCGTGGGGCCGCTGAAGGGCACGTAGATCACCTTGTAGCCGCTGGCCGGCCTGCGGTTCCAGGAGCCGTGCTGGCCGACGAAGAGGCCGGCGGCATCGAAGGGAGCGCCCAGCCCGTTGCCGGCCGCCGAAGCCAGGCCCAGCGACGCCGTGTGCGGTCCCAGTGCGTAGTCGGGCTTCACGGCCGTGGCCACGAGTTCCGGCCGAGGCGGCTGCACGCGGTCGTCGACGGTCTGTCCGAAGTAGCTGTAGGGCCAGCCGTAGAACGCGCCGTCGCGCACCGCGGTCATGTAGTCGGGCACGAGGTCCGATCCGAGTTCGTCGCGTTCATTCACCGCCGCCCAGAGCACATCGCCCTGCCAGGCCAGGCCCACCGGATTGCGCAGGCCGCTGGCGAAGATGCGGCCCTGGCCGGTGATGCGGTCGAATTCCCAGATCGCGGCGCGACCGGCCTCGTGGTGCATGCCATGTTCGGCCACGTTGCTGTTGGAGCCCACCGACACGTACAGCCGGCTGCCATCGGCGCTGGCCACGAGGCCCTTGGTCCAGTGGTGGTTCAGCGCGCCGGCGGGCAGCTCCGCCACCCGCGTGACCGGTCCGTCCAGGCGGGTCGCGCCCGGCACATAGGCCAGCTTGACGATGGCGTCGGTGTTGGCGATGAACAACTCCTTGCCCACCAGCACCATGCCGAAGGGCGAATTCAGCTTGTCCAGGAACACGGTCCGCACATCGGCAAGGCCATCGCCGTCGGTGTCGCGCAGCAAGGTGATGCGGTCGGCGCTGCGCACAGCGGCGCCGGCGCGCTTCATCACAGCGTTCATCACCCAGCCCTTCACGCCCAGCAGTTCCGCGCGCAGCGGGCGCTCCGGGGCGTTCGTTTCCGCCACCAGCACGTCGCCGTTGGGCAGCACGTAGAGCCAGCGCGGGTGATCCAGATCCACCGCAAAAGGCTGCACGGCCAGGCCCTGGGCGGCAAGGGGCTGGCTGCCCGCGGGCCAACCCTTGGCGGGGGCGATGTTCACCGTCGGCACCAAGGTTTGCACCGGCGGGGGCAGTTGCGGCGACGCACCCGTGCCCGCAGCCACCTGGAGCCGTGCTGTCTCGGCGCAACCGCTCGCCAGCAAGGCTGCCATCAGAAGCATCGAACCGGCCCGGGCTGGCCGACGGTTCACGGCAATGTGTGGTTTCGGAGGATTCATGACGCCCCAGGGGCAAGCCGTTTGCCCGCGAGCCGCGGGCCCGCCGATTGCCCTGGGCAGGCAATGACCTCCCACCCCGTGCCCGACCGCCGCGTTCTCCTGCTGTTGCTGCTGGTCGCGGGCTTCGGCCTGCTGGCCGTCCTGCTGCCCTTCTACGGCACGCTGTTGTGGGCGCTGATCATTGCCATGCAGTTCAGGCCGCTCTACAAGCTGCTGCTGCCCCGCCTGAAGGAGCGCCAGAGCCTGGCGGCGCTGCTCACGCTGCTGGTGGTCTTCGTGCTGGTGCTGCTGCCGCTGGCGTTGATCGCGGTGGCTCTGGTGGAGCAGGCCACGACGCTCTACGATAACCTGCAGTCCGGCGCCGTCGACCCGGCGGCCTATTTCCGTCGCATGTTCAACGCCCTGCCCGGGTGGCTGCACAGCCCGCTGTCGAGCGTGGGCTTGACCGACTTCGAGGACCTTCAGCAACGTCTGGCCGACCTGTTGAGCGACGGCAGCCGCCTGATGGCGGCCCAGGTGCTGCGTTTCGGCCAGGACACCTTCGGTCTGATGGCCAGCCTGTTCGTGATGCTGTATCTGGCCTTCTTCCTGATCAGGGATGGTGACGAGCTCGTGGCGACGCTGCGCGAGTCGGTGCCGCTGAGTCCGGGCCACCAGGCCGAGCTGGCGAACCGGTTCTCGACCGCCGTCGGGGCCACGGTCAGGGGCACGCTGGTCGTTGCCGTGATTCAGGGCGCACTGGGCGGCCTGGCGTTCTGGTTCCTCGGGTTGCCGGGCGCGCTGCTCTGGGCCGTGTTGATGGGCTTCCTGTCGCTGCTGCCCGCCGTGGGCTCGGCCATCGTCTGGTTTCCCGTCGTGCTGTACTTCCTGTCGCTGGGGGAGATTGCTTCGGCCGTCGGCATGGCCGTCTGGGGCGTGGTGGTCATCGGCCTCGTCGACAACCTGCTGCGGCCTGTGCTGGTGGGCAAGCAGACACGCATGCCCGACTGGGTGGTCATGATCACCACCCTGGGCGGCATCGCGGTGTTCGGCATCAACGGCTTCGTGCTCGGGCCGGTGATTGCCGCGGTGTTCTTCGCCGTCTGGCCGCTGGCCCAGCGTTCACGCTGGGCGCAGCAGTGATGGTTTTCAGACGCGGGCTAGCCGCTTGAAGGTGGCCAGCGCCTGCGCCACCACCTGGTCCATGTTGTAGTACTTGTAGCTGGCCAGGCGGCCCAGGAAGGTCACGTCGTCGAGCTGTTCTGCTTCGGCCTCGTAGCGCTTGAAGAGGTTGGCATTCTCGGCGCGCGGCACCGGGTAGTAGGGGTCGCCGTCGGCGCAGGGATATTCATAGACCAGCGAGCTGGCCGCGTGGCTTTGCCCGGTGATGTGCTTGAACTCGCTCACGCGCGTGAAGCGGTGATCGTTCGGATGGTTGACGGTGCCCACCGACTGCACGAAAGCCTGCCCGGTGGGCGGGGTGACCGTCACATGCTCGAACTGCAGGCTGCGATAGGGCAGCTTGCCGTGGCGCTGATCGAAGAAGGTATCGATCGGACCGGTGTAGACCATGCGCTTCCACGGCAGCGCGTGCACGATGTCGCGATAGTCGGTGTTCAGCATGACATGGATGCGCGGGTGCTGCAGCATGTTCTCGAACATGCGCGTGTAGCCGTGCAGCGGCATCGCCTGGTAGGTGTCGGTGAAGTAGCGGTCGTCACGGTTGCTGCGTGTGGGCACGCGGGCGGTGACGCTGGCATCCAGCTCCGAGGGGTCCAGAGCCCATTGCTTGCGCGTGTAGCCGCGGAAGAACTTCTCGTACAGGTCGCGGCCCACGCGAGAGACCACCACTTCCTCGCTGTTGCGTGGATGGTCCACCTTCTCGGCCACGCGCGCGAAGAAGTCGTCGAGCTCGAACGACGTCAACTGCAGACCGTAGAGCCGGTTGACCGTGTCCAGGTTGATCGGCATCGGCAGCAGCTGGCCGTCCACGCTGGCCAGGACACGGTGCTGATACGGTCGCCACGCCGTGAACTTCGACAGATAGGCGAAGACATCGGCCGAGTTGGTGTGGAAGATGTGCGGGCCGTAAGGGTGGATGAGCACCCCGGCGTCGTCGTGCCGATCGTAGGCATTGCCGCCGATGTGCGGCCGTTTGTCCACCACCAGAACGCGCTCGCCGCATTGCGTGGCCAGGCGTTCAGCCATCACGCTGCCGGCAAAGCCTGCACCGACGATCAATGTGTCGAATCCCGAAGCAGAGGCTTCGGGGCGGGGGATCTGGGACTTGAAACTGGACATGGGGCAGGACACCGGTCTCGCGCCGGTTCGGCGCTGCTTCCGAATGGCAAACGGCGCGCCTGCCCGGGCCTCGGGTCCGGTGTCAGACCTCGCGGTCAGGCGGTGACGGGCAGCGGGGAACCGTTGGCCACGCCGTCACGAGACACCGCCAGGCGCAGCTCGTGCGCAGAAACCGGGGCGCGACGCGCCGGCCGACGTTCCGCGGATGCCGGCCCCAGGTCGTAAGAGCTCGGCAAGGGCGTGCCGAGCGTGGCCTGGCGTGTGGCGGCCAGGGCCATCAGCAGCAGGTCGTTCACGCCCTTCGCACTGCGGTCCCAGGAATAGGTCGACACGGCAGCCAGCATCTCGCGTTCGCGCTCGTAACGCGATGCGCCCCGTTCTGCCAGCACTTTCTCGCAGCAGTCCACGAAGTCTCGTGCGCCGCCGTAGGCCACTTCGACCGCACTGCCGTAGAGCGCAATCACGTCGTGCACCGGCGTGCTGACCACGGGCTTGTCGCCGGCCATGTATTCCAGGGTCTTGGTCGGGCTGATGAAGCGCGTGGCTTCGTTCAGCGCGAAAGGCATGAGGCACAGGTCCCAGCCCGCCAGCAGGTGAGGCAGGCGTTCGTAGGGTTGCATGCCCAGCCAGACGATGTTGCTGCGTTGGGGCAGGGTGGCGGGGTCGATCTTGACCACGGGCCCGGCCATGACCAGATGCCACTCAGGATGGGCGTCAGCCACGGCCTCGATCAGCGACAGGTCCAGGCGTTCGTCGATGACGCCGAAGAAGCCGACCCTGGGGCGTGCCAGATGACCCTGCAGACGTTCGGCTTCCAGTGCGTGCGGGCTGTCGGGCTTCAGGTTCGCCGCCGCATAGTGCTTGGCGTCGACGGCACTGGGCAGGCAGTGCACGTTGGGGTTCATCGTGTAGCGGGCCTGGAACAGCGACGGGCCGCCCGTCAACACCAGCGCCGCGGTCTGCATCACCACGTCTTCACGCAGGCGCAGCTGCGCCGGCGCGTTCTTGAAGGATGCCAGCTCGTCCATGCAGTCGTAGACGAGGCAGCCGGCAGACAGGGCCTGGGCCAGGGGCAGCGCCAAGGGCGTGTAGAGCCAGGTCACGTCCACGTGGACGGCTTGTGCCTTCAGCCAGCTTTCCAGCAGTTCCTGAACCACCGTGATCTGCTCGTCGCAGAACCCGGGCGCCGCCACGGGGGTGTGCGGCACGAGCAGCGTCAGGCCGGGCCCCACCTGACGAATCTCCAGCCGGGCCGGGCCTTCGCCATGCACCGGCTCTTCCACGTACAAGACCTGCCATTGCGCGGCCAGGCGCGACAGCAGGTGCTGCGGGCGCTGGTAGACGAAGCCCCAACGCAGGTGAGACAAGACGAGGATGACGGGTTTGGACATGGTGTGTGGGCTCTGCTGTATCTGGGTTCGAAGAAGGTGTGGGCTTCGCGTCTTCGGCATCCGCGCAGCGCGACGCCGCCTGGGCTTTCGGCAAGGGGCGTTCCCGGTGCCTGCAGCCTGGCCGGCCAGGCCGGCGCCGTCTATTGCCAGAGCGCCGCAGCGGGGCGGCTGTCGTCCAGCACGTAGCAGCCCGTCTCGACCAAGGCAGAGTCAAGGGGCGACTGGCGCAGGCAGTAGGTCAGGTCACGATGCAGCCGCTCGAAGGGCTCGGGCTGTTGCAGCCCGCGCGCGCCCACCGTCTGGTCCGCGAGCGCCAGCACCTGCAGGGCGTTGGCGGCCAGGGCGCTGTGCATCATGCGGGCATGCGCCAGCCGTTGTTCCTGCAATGCCGCGCCGCCGAGATCGAATGGCGAAGGACTGGCGCTGCAGGCGCGCGCTGCGCCTTCGAGCCAGAGCCGGCCGGTCTCGACGCGCCAGGCCATTTCGCCCAGCCGCCGTTGCTGGAAGGCGTCGCAGTGGCTGCCCGAGGCGGCGAGGTAACGGCGTGTCTCGTCGAAGACAGCTTCGACGCCCCCCTGCTGTACGGCAGCATTGCGAACGATCGCGGCGCTGACGGCAGGCTCCCGGAAGTAGTCGCCGGGCGTGCCGACGAGGTCTGTTTCCGATGCACTGTGCCCGCTGAAGTCGGCGGCATGGCTGCCGCCGCCGCGCATGCCCAGCGGCTTCCACGAAGAGGTGTCCACGCGCGGGCGTTGGCGGTCGGTGGCCAGCAGGATCATCTGCCGGGCCGGCACTGCGTCCGCGCTGGGTTGCATGGCTTCGCTGAGGCTGGCGGTCACCAGCGCACGCGTCACATGGCCCACGCCAGCGGCGAAGGTCTTGCGGCCACTCAGGCGCAGGCCGTCTGCTTCGCGCCGGAACTTCAGGCCATCGTCGTCCGTCTCGCTGTGCCAGATGGCGAAGAGGTGGCCGCAGACGGCGTCGCCGGCGGCGCGGCGCTTCTGTTCGTCGCTGCCGTGCGCGGCAATGAGCTGCAGGGCATTGACATGGGCCTCGTAGAGTCGACCGACCACGAGGCTGCCGCGCCCCACGGCTGCGAGCGCTTGCAACAGCTGCAAGGTCTGCGGCGGCTGTCCCAGACCCTCGCCGCCGAGCTCGACGGATACCGGCGCGCTCAACAGCCCGGCCTTGCGCAGTGCGTTCACCGAACGCGAGGGGAAGGTGCCTTCCAGGTCGGTGCGGGCCGCAATGGCCGAGATTTCGTCGCTGAGCGCCTGGGCGCGATGCGCTGCACTGGGCGGAACGCTGTCCCACCGTCGAAGCGCATCGCCGCCCAGGCCGTATTTCATACGGCCGTGGGGCAAGCGGCGTTCCCGGCACTTCTTTCATGCAAGGCGGGTTCGGCGGACATGCGCTCCAGGTAGGCGAGCAGCGCTTCGGGGCGGGCGGGCTTGGTCAGGTGCAGGTCGAAATCGGCGCTGGTGGGCGAGCGCCCGCCGGCTTCAGGGGCCCAGCCCGTCAGCGCCACCAGGATCAGGTCACGGTGGCGGGGGTCGGCGCGCAGCCGCCGCGCCACCTGATGGCCGTCGAGCCCCGGCATGCCGATGTCCAGCATCAGCATTTCCGGCTTGAAGCTTTCGACCATGGCCAGCGCCTGGACCCCGTCACAGGCCCAGGCCGTGGTGTGTCCATGCAGCTGCAGCAGCAGGGCCAGGCTTTCGCCGGCGTCCTGGTTGTCGTCGGCCACGAGCACGCGCCAGGGTCGGGCCGAGGCTGAGCCTTCGGGTGTGGTCGAACGCTCCATCGAATGAAGATCCAGCATGTCAGCGTGCAGGCGATGGGCCCGGAATGGGCGGTTCTGGCCTGGTGCAGGGAATGTAGGCGGGGCCTTCGGACGGGCGTGTAGGAAGAGAGCTGCTTCTCGGGCGAAACCGTCTGCCGTGGGCGTGCAGGCACATCGCTTGCCGCGTGTTCGGGACCCCGCCCCCTGTCGGGTCCGTCTCCAGCCCTGCCACGAAAGCCGAACGAATGCCTCATGCGCTGGTTGTCGACGACGACAACGATTCCGCGACGACGATGCGCGAGCTGATCGCTGGCGAGCGCTTCACCGTGGCCGTCGCACAAAACCTGCGCGATGCCCGGCGCCAGATCAGCCTGCAGCCGCCAGACATCCTGCTGCTGGACCTGCGGCTGCCCGACGGGAACGGCATGGACCTGCTGGCCGACCCGCTGCTGGTGGCCCACACCCAGGTGGTGCTGTGCACCGGCCACGCCAGCATCGAGACCAGCGTGCAGGCGCTGCGCCTGGGCGCTGCCGACTATCTGGTGAAGCCGGTCCGGCTGAAGCAGCTGCAAGGCGTGCTGTCGCGCATCATGCGCCCTTCGGCGCTCAAGGCCGAGGTCGAGTCGCTCACCGCCAGCCTGGGCAGCAGCGGCCACTTCGGCCACCTCTGGGGCACCAGCGCGCCCATGCAGCGGGTCTACGAACAGATCTCGCGTGTGGCAGGCACCAGCGTGACGGTGTTCATCACCGGCGAGTCGGGTTCCGGCAAGGAGGTCGCAGCACAGACCGTGCACGACCTCAGCCGGCGACGCAAGCAACCGTTCCTGGCGGTGAACTGCGGGGCCATCAGCCCGAACCTGATCGAGAGCGAGCTCTTCGGACACGAGAAAGGCAGCTTCACGGGAGCCGACCGGCAGCACCTGGGATTCTTCGAGCGCGCCGGCGGCGGCACGCTGTTTCTCGACGAGATCACGGAGATGCCGCTGGAACTGCAGGTCAAGCTGCTGCGCGTGCTCGAAACCGGTCGCTTCATGCGGGTGGGCAGTACGGCCAGCCTGGAGTCGGATGTCCGCATCATCGCCGCCACCAACCGGTTGCCACACCAGGCGGTGGCCAGCGGGCGCCTGCGCGAAGACCTGCTGTATCGCCTGAACGTCTTCCCGCTGGAATTGCCACCGCTGCGCGAGCGCTTGTCGGACGTCGGCTTGCTGGCGTCGCATTTCCTCACCGAGATCGGGGAACGGGAGGGGCAGCCACGCAGCTTCCTGCCGCAGGCCCTGGCGCAACTGGGCCGCTACGGCTGGCCCGGCAACGTGCGCGAGCTCCGCAACGTCGTGCAGCGCGCCTACGTCATGGCCGAGGGCGACACCATCGACGACACCTGGCTGCCCCGGGCCGAGGGGCCCGCTGCCGTTGCTGCCGTGGCCCCTGCTGCCTTGCAGCCCGCAGCCGCCGCGGCGCAGCGGGCCGTACCGCCGGCCGACGCTGCCCGCCAAAGCATCTTCCTGCCGATCGGCACGTCGGTGGCGCAGGCAGAACGTGCCCTGACCCTGGCCACCCTGCGTCACTTCCACCACCACAAGGAACGCACGGCCGCCGTGCTCGGCATCAGCTTGAAGACCTTGTACAACCGGCTGAAGGAATACGCCGCGCCAAGAGCCGAGGGCGACAACGACCTGGCTTGAGGCAGCGGCCGGCCGCGCCCCCGGGCGCCCCGATTGCCGAGGCAGGTGATGCCGATCCGTTCGAGATCGGTTCCATCTGTCCTGGAGTTCCGCATGGAAAACACCGTCATCCCGTATCTGTTCCTCATCACGTTCGTGTTCGCGCTGGCATTTGGCGTCTGGCAGTACTGGCGTGCCCGGAAGGCGCGCGCCGAGCACCATCAGTCGGCGTCG
>JANOBX010000163.1:0-1765 GCA_031411875.1 Burkholderiales bacterium
CTGGCAATGTTCGGCCATCAACTGGGCTGGATGGCCATGGCCACGCAGAGCTGGCTGGAACTGGTGCTGACCGTGCCCATCGTGCTGTGGGCTGGCTGGCCGTTTTTCGTGCGCGGGGTGCAGTCCATCGTGAACCGCAGCCCCAACATGTGGACGCTGATCAGTCTCGGCACGGGCTCGGCCTACGTCTACAGCGTGGTGGCCACCGTCACGCCGCAGGTGTTCCCTGACTCCTTTGTCTCGATGGGCCGAGTCGCCGTCTACTTCGAGGCCGCTGCGGTGATCATCTCGCTGACGCTGCTGGGCCAGCTGCTGGAACTGAAGGCGCGTTCGCAGACCTCCGCGGCCATCAAGTCACTGCTGGGTTTGGCCCCCAAGACGGCACGCCGCATCGCGACGGATGGTTCAGAAGAGGACATTCCGCTGGCCAACGTGCACGTTGGCGACAAGCTGCGCGTGCGGCCCGGCGAAAAGGTGCCGGTCGACGGCGTGGTGGTCGAAGGCAGCAGCGCGCTCGACGAGTCCATGCTCACGGGCGAGCCGCTTCCCGTGACCAAGCGCGTGGGCGACAAGCTGATCGGCGCCACTCTCAACACCAGCGGCGCGCTGGTGATGCAGTCAGAGCATGTGGGCTCCGCCACCGTGCTGTCGCAGATCGTGCAGATGGTGGCCATGGCGCAGCGCTCGCGCGCGCCGATGCAGCGCATGGCCGACGCGGTGGCGGGCTACTTCGTCTATGGCGTCGTGGCGGCCGCGCTGCTGACCTTCTTCGGCTGGGGCCTGTTTGGGCCCGAGCCGAGCTGGGTCTACGGGCTTATCAATGCCGTGGCAGTGCTGATCATTGCCTGTCCGTGCGCGCTGGGCCTGGCCACACCGATGTCGATCATGGTCGCCACAGGCCGCGGTGCCACTCACGGTGTGCTGTTCCGTGACGCGGCGGCGATCGAGAACCTGCGCAAGGTCGATACCCTCATCGTCGACAAGACCGGCACCCTGACCGAGGGGCGGCCCCGCTTCGAGAAGGCGACCGGCGCGAACGGTTTCGAAGCTGACGAGGTTCTGCGCCTGGCCGCCAGCCTGGACCAAGGCAGCGAGCATCCGCTGGCTGCAGCCATCGTGGCGGCAGCGCGGGAGAAGCAACTCGTGCTCGATAAGCCTGAGCAGTTCGACTCCGCGTCCGGCATCGGCGTGCGCGGCACCATCGCCGGCAAGGCGCTGGCCCTTGGCAATACCGCGCTGATGGAGCAACTCGGCGTCGACGTGGCGCCGATGGCGACACAGGCCGAGGCACTGCGCGCCGAGGGGGCCAGCGTGATGCACCTGGCCGTCGACGCCAAACTCGCGGGCATCCTGGCCGTGTCCGACCCGGTGAAGGCCACCACGGCCGAAGCGCTGGCGACGCTGCGCAAGGCCGGCATCCGCGTCGTGATGGCCACCGGTGACGGCCTGACCACGGCGCGGGCCGTTGCGCAGCGCCTGGGCATCGCCGAGGTACATGGTGAGGTCAAGCCGGCCGACAAGCTCAAGCTGGTCGAGAAGCTGCAGTCCGAAGGCCGCGTTGTCGCGATGGCCGGCGACGGCATCAACGATGCCCCTGCGCTGGCGCGCGCCGATGTCGGCATCGCCATGGGCACCGGCACCGACGTGGCGATGAACAGTGCGCAGCTCACGCTCGTCAAGGGCGATCTGCGCGGCATCGCTACGGCCACCGCGCTGTCGGTGGCCACCGTGGCCAACATGAAGCAGAACCTGGCCTTTGCTTTCG
>JANOBX010000164.1:0-23395 GCA_031411875.1 Burkholderiales bacterium
TCTGCTCGGGCAGAGCGGTATTGACGCCACGCCTGTGAAGCTCGGTGCGGTGCCGAACATCGATGCCAGCGGCCGCATCAGCTTCAACTCGGCAGACGTCGCGGAACGGTATGCCAACGCAATCAGGCTGCTCGAACTACGACGCCAAGGCGTGGTCGAATTGGACATCTCCACTTTGACGGTGACGTCGGTGGGCACGGCGCGAATTGCGCCAGATGTGCTGATCCGAAACGTCGAAGAACGCTATCAGGCGGCTTTTGCCGCGGGCTTTCAGGAAGCTGAGCAGCGTCTGGCTGCAGGTGAACGACTGCGATACCCTGTGGATATGCCCCAGCAGTTGCGGATAGGGTTGGAGGCAGACAGAGTCGCGAAAGTTGCAGTTGGGGTCTACCTGAGGTCGGTGGGAGTACCAGAAGGGCCCGGTCAAACGGTGGCGCTGAACCGTTGGGCCTACGACCAAATTGGAAGTGGGTTGTTCGTTCGGCCGGACGTTCTGTTCGACTTCGGCCCGAACCATAGGCACTGGATTGACGGTAAATCCTCGTTCGCAAACAGCGGTGTAATGCCTCAGCAGTTGCGCAGCTTCTTCGACTACACCGGCAGCCGGTCTGGAACGATCGCGACGCCGGGCGGTAGCATCAATGTGCGGGCACCAAGAGGGAGGCCATGATGGGCAGGCGAGAGTTGCAGGACCTCGAAGACGCGCTGGGAACCGTTTGGTCGCTCCTGCCCAAAGAAGACGGCAGCGATCCGTATCACTTCTTTACCGAAGGCTATCCAGGCCTGCAGTGGTATTACGAACGGGCCAAGCTCGATGTCGCCAAGCTAGGCTTCACCGAGTTGGTCGAGAGCACGCTTCGGGATTGCATGGTTCTGGTCAAGCAAGGCGAACGAAAGCAGGCGCAGGACCTCCTCATCAACACTTCCGCCACCATGAGCGAAAAGTCCGGCACCTGGGACGAAATGCGCCGGATGTACACCGCCAGCAACGGTCCCTTCGTCCAAAAGTGACTGCGCTACCAGGCACGACCCACCGGGGTTGGGGATAGACGGCCAGGCCCTAAGCTAGAACTCCTCCACCTGCCTGAGGCTTGGCCGTCGAACGCGTCACTCTGCAGGGAAGCCTTGGCGCCATGGCCCAGATGTGACTCGCAGCGGCCCTCGCCGACTTCTGCGACGCCGATCACGCCCTCAACGCCGGCTCGCCACCCCCGGGCCGGGCGATGGGCAGCGTGCAGCAGCTGGGCATCACCGACCTGATGATGGCCGACCCGCTGATGCGGGAGATTGCCGACACCTTCGGCAGCGCGCCCGAGACCCGACGCACCGCCCTGGCCTTGGAGCAGGTGCGCCTGTATTGCCAGACCCGCTATGAGCAGATGACGCGGCTGCACCTGGGCATGGAGACCGTGCGCGACCCCTTCAGCGCGGCGATGCTCCAGGCCGCATACAGCGACAACGGCCGGGCTGGGTCGAGGTGCAGGTCAAATGCCAGCAGCTCACGGCGGATTCCTATGGCGAGACCCGGTCGTAGACCGTCACCGCCAACGAACGCCGCTTCGACCCCGATGCCTTCACGCGCTGGTACAGCGCCCAGGACGGGCTGGCGAACCGGGCGTTCGCGCAGCGCTACGGCAACAGCCACACCGAGTACCACGCGCCGCTGACGCACGAAGGCGGAGCGGCGCCGTCCAGCGACCCGCCCACGGTGGGCCGCATCCGCTTCAACAACGCGCCCTGGCACAGGGACGGCCTGGCCGTACCAATGCGCCGCGAGGACCTGATCGGGCTGGACCTGAACACAGCGCCGCGCATGAACAACGACGCGGCGGTGGGCTTCAACTTCGAGGTGGGCTGGGCCACAGCGCACAACAACATCTACGACAAGCTCAACACCGCGCAGCGGTTGGTGCAGATGGCGGCGGTGGTGATCGTGAGCCATCTCACCTGGAACCCGGTGCACGCCTGGGCCGCGGGCAGCACCGGGCTGGGGCTGGAGGCCGGCAGCGCCGCAGCGACGGCCGTGGCCGGTGCTGCGGCAGCGGCGGCAGCGGCGGCAGCGGCGGCAGCGGCGGCCAGCAGCGTTGCCAGCGGCGCGATGAACGGCAACCTGGACTTCAAGGACGTCTTGCGCAGCGCTTTCAGCGGCGCGCTGACGGCCGGGTTGATGCAGGGCCTGGGCAACACGCAGCTGATGCGCGGCGCCAGAGACATCGGCCGCACGGCCATGCGCATGACGGTGCAAGGCGGCGTGCAGGCCTTGATGGGTGGCAAGTTCCGGGACGGCGCCGCCGCGGGGTTTGCCAGCGGGCTGGCGGAGGCGGTGGGCCGGCATCTCAACACCGAGTCCTGCGGACCCTGCCGGCCGAGCAGCAGGCCGCCGCCGGCATGGTCACCCGTGTGGTCACCAGCGCCAGCCGGGCGCTGGGTAATCCGGACGATCCGCTGGGGGCGTTTGCCAGCAGTTTCCTGCACGATGTGCTGCAGGACAGCGGCTTGGCGAGCACAGGGTCGACCAATGAGGCGGCCAATGCCAGCCGCGCAGCCGTAGCGGTTTCCGATGCGGTCGAGACGGCGCCGGAGCCAGGCGACGAGCATTGGGTGCTCGTCAACACTGCTGCGGATTCGTCGGATCGGAGCGCCCAGGCGGCATCGAACAACTCGGCTCACGGAGTCGATCACCGCAACGGCGCCGACGTGGAGAGCGACGCCTACAACCCCGCCAGCGCTGCGAACCATCGCAATGGTACGGATGTGGACAGCGATGGATCGGACCCGCGTGGGGCCTACCTGCCTCCAAGGACTGCGGCAACGGACGACTCGCGCAGCAGTTCCGCGACGGCCATCAACCCGGCGCCGATGCAGGTCACCGTCACCGGAACCCGGCTGCCCACCGACGCCGAGGGCAACCAACTCGACGTGCGTGCCAACGGCGAAGCGCTGCTCTGGCTGCACGGCGGCGGCGTCGTCTCGCTGGGTTCCATCAGTCCGGAGCTGGCTGCTGAACTCAGCAGCTCCGCGGTTCTGCTGGGTTCGCTGCCGGCGCGGCTTGCCACGGGTGCCACATCAGCCACATTGGCGGATGGGCTGGCGCTGGCTTTGCGAACTGGTGCCGCCGCCGTCATCGATGCCATGCCCGAACTGGGGTTGCGTGCAATCAGCACGGCAGGTGCGTTGCTGGCTTTCAGTGGAAACATTCCGGGCGACAACGTCGTCGAACTGGGCGCTGGCCTGCGCTTTTTCGGACCCGACGGCAGCACCCTGGGCATGGTGCAGGAGCAACAGCGCGACGGCAGCTGGCAGGTGGTGAGGGACAACGCCAGCCTGGTGGAAGTGATGGGCCGCTACGTCGCCTTGACGCCGCAGGAGCTGGGTCGGGCACAGGCGCCGCTGATCACGACAACGGCTCCGCAAACACCGAGCGGTGCGCCGCCGCTGCCGGCCTGGGCAGATCGGGCGGAGGTCATCCCGGGCTACCTGGCGCAGCCAGCCACGCCGACTAACACCACGACGCCGGGCGTCACGCCGCATTGGCAGGACTTGTTGCTCGAGCAGAGCAACTCAGACAACAACCGTGACCTTGCGCAGCAACGCTATCGCGACAACCCCACTTTGCAGGATCCTGCTGCGCTTGCGGGTCGTACGGTGCCTGGCGTGGGCGCCTGGGGCTACCCCGGTACTCCGCGCGGGACCAGTGGCGCCGACTATGCAGAGCAGTTGGCCGGCGTACCGGCGGGTCTGGAGCTGAACGTCGGCGGGGCACCCAATGCCCAAGGCGTCATCACTGGCGGCGCGTGGCTGGACGGTGTCGAAATCAGGGGCGGACAGGCGACGCTGATCGATCGCAAAGATTGGGCTGGGTATCCGCCGCTGGGCGAGAACTTCTGGCATCGAAAGACCGTTGAGGAGGCCATCCGCCAGCTCGATGCGGCGCAGCAAATCGGCGCTAGAGTTGAATGGCAGTTTTCGACACAGGCAGCTGCAGATGCTGTGTCCGGCCTGTTGCAAGCGCGGGCGGAGCTTCTTGACGCCCGACTCGCCGAAATCAACATTCGCGCGGTACCCAAAGAATGAGTCAATCTCCGCTCGACTTGCGACTCCGCCTGTACTCAAACTGGGCAAATCGACGACAGGACCTTGGCACCTTCATCAATCAAGCCAAAGGCTACCTAGAGCAAATCCGGAAGGTGCACCCGCTGTTCGGCAGGGATCTGCATTACTTGGGAAGCAGTCGCAAGCAATCGCCTGCGCTAGGTGATGACCTGTCGAATCTGGACGCAGCCGTACTGGCCCAGGGATGGGATCGTGAAGCGACCCGGAGCAAGTATTCCCGTCTCTCGAATTCCGAGGAGGTGACTCTCGAATCCATGTCGGAACTCGGGTTCTGGTTTTCCGTCGGCAATCTCGACCACTTGGACCGAGGCAACGTGACATTCACGTTCAGTGAAGGAAGCGCCTCCAACTCCCACATCAGTGGGTGCGGAATAGATCTGCCGCTCAAGGCCAGTGATGAGTTCCTCGATCTGGTCTTTCTGAAGCGGCTGCTGGACTTGGTGATCGAGAATTGGAGCCCGCGCTATGCCGGCGTTTTGAATACCGCGTTGTCTCGGGCCTGCTTCGTCGCCGGCAGCAAACCCTACGCTCTGCCGATCGGCTGGCTCAACTACTGCCAAGATGCCAGGGTTGCCGAAGCGCTGCCCGCCGACATCGCCCGCGAACGCTTTGGACAGGACGGGGTCCTGTTCCGCCTGCAAGACAAGGCGCCGATCGACGACATCGAATCCACGATCAAGACCGCCCTGCGTGTTCGGGATGCCTTGTTGCCAGGCCAGTGGATGAGCCACGAAGAAGACCGGACGGTGAACCGGCGCTGATGCTTGCGCGCCATTGCGCGCTGCAAGGTCATGCGCGTTGCAAGCAGGTCATCGGCTTCATGCAACGCATGGCCCCGCGCGCCCCTCCGGCCCGCTCCCCGCGGCCGCTAGCATCGCCCCATGCCCCCGCCCCCACCGGCCAACCTTCAGCCCCGCGCCCCTTCGGCCGCTATCACGCGCCGCCTGGACGAAGCCCTCATCCGCTCCCTGCACGAACTGCTCAGCTGCACCAGCATCTCAGTAGCCGCAGCGCGGCTGGGCATGAGCCAGCCGGCCATGAGCCGGCAGCTGCGCACGCTGCGCGACATCGTCGGTGACCCGCTGCTGGTGCGGGTGGGCAACCGCATGATGCTCACGCCGCGTGCAGAAGGCCTGGTGGCCCCGGTGCGGCGCATCCTGGGCGACATGGCGCTGTTGCCGGCACGCAGCGCCAGCTTCGACCCGCAGGTGGCGCAGGCCACCTTCCGCATGGCGTCGTACGACTCGCTGCCCGCGCCTTTCTTCGCTTCGCTGGTGCGCCAGCTGGTCGGCACGGCGCCGCACTCCAGCCTGGAGATCCACAGCCTGGCCTCGACCACCGAAACTTTGCGCCTGCTGGGCGAAGGCGAACTCGACGTGCTCATCACCACCCGGCGCGACCTCACCAGCCATCTGCACGCCCGGCTGCTGCTCACCGATCCGCTGGTCTTCGTCGTGCGCGCCGGCCACCCGCTCGCAGCCCAGCCCACGGCCGAGGCCTACCGCAAGGCCGGGCACATCGCCTCGCTGGTGCAGGCGCGCGGCACCGGCGGCGGGCTGGAATCGCGGCTGCTGCAGGCCGGCCTGGCACTGCGCATCCAGGTGCGCACGCAGTACCTCAGCCTGACGCAGCAGATGCTGTGCGAGTCCGACCTGGTGTTCACCACCGGCCGCACGCTGGGCATGTGGATGGCGGGGCAGGCGCCGCTGGTGGCGCTGCCGCTGCCGGTGCCGGTGGACCCGCTGCGCTACAACCTGGTGTGGCATGAACGCACCCACCGCGACCCGGCATTCAGCTGGTTCCGCCAGCAGGTGTTGCGATGCGCACGCGGGCTGTCGGGCCAGGCGCCCCAGGAAGCCGGCGAACCGGGCTGACCGCGGCTGGCCCGGCAGGGCCCGCGCATACCGCGTTCGATATGCGTGAATGCCCCGCACCGGCATCGCGGCCGGGCCACCCGGCTTCCTACACTGCGTTGGCAGACGGCGGGCGCCCATGCCCGAGCCGGAATGACCCAACCCCCGCGAGGCTGACATGACCCACCCGGCGAAGCATGTGTCCACCCACCCCGTCCGGCTTTCGCAGGTGGCCGCGGCCGCCGCCGCCCTGGTCTGGAACACCGCGGCCTGGGCCCAGAGTCCGCCCGCCCCGGCCGCCGCGGCCGACCGCACGCAATCGGTCGTCGTCACCGGCTCGCGCATCCGCAGCATCGACGCCACCAGCATCAGCCCGGTCACGTCGCTGGGCGCGGTCGAATTCGAACAGCGCGGCGTGCTGCGCGTCGAAGACCTGCTGAACACCCTGCCCCAGGCCTTCGCCGACCAGAACGGCGGCGGCAACCGCGGCGGCACGGTGGGCGCCAGCGGCACGGCCACGGTGAACCTGCGCAATCTGGGCAACCAGCGCACGCTGGTGCTGATCGACGGCCGCCGCATGATGCAGGGCGACCCCGCCCGATCCACCGCGCAGGCGCCCGACATCAACAACATCCCGCCCACGCTCATCGAACGTGTCGACATCGTCACCGGCGGTGCCTCGGCGGTGTATGGCTCGGACGCCCTGGCCGGCGTGGTGAACTTCATCCTGAAGCGCAACTTCCAGGGCCTGCGTGTCGACCTGCAGGGCAGCACCTTCCAGCACAAGAACGACAACGCCATCGGCGCCGTGGGCCTGGCCGCCAGCCAGCCGGTGCCTGCGGGCAGCACCTGGGGCGGCGAACAGGCGGCGGCGTCGCTCACCTTCGGGCACAACTTCGAAGGCGGCCGTGGCAACGTCACGGCCTTCCTGGGCCACCGGCAGCTGGCCGGCCTGGGCACGTCTGAACGCGACTTCATGACCTGCAACCTCAGCGCCACCGCCACCGGCTACGCCTGCGCGCTGTCCAGCACCACCTACCCCGGGCAGTTCCAGCTGACCAACCCCGCCACCGGCGTGGTGCGCGCCACGCTGGCACTCGACCCGAGCACCGGCAACAGCTTCCGCACCTATCGCCCCACCGACGGCTTCAACAACGGCAACACCTACGACCTGCAGGCGCCCACGAAGCGCACCAACGCCTACGCCTTCGGCAACTACCGCTTCAGCGACAGCGTCGAAGCCTATGGCGAGCTGAGCTTCATGCGCAACGAAGCCGACATCCGGCTGTCGCCCACCGGCGTGTTCACGGTGCCGCAGCGCATTCCCTGCGCCAACCCCTTCCTGTCGGCGCAGCAACTGGGGCAGCTGTGCACCTCGGTCGGGCTCACGGCTGCGCAAGACGCCACCGTGCTGGTGTCCTACCGCAACGCGCTGGCCGGTTCGCGATTCGACATCACCACCCACGAAACCGCGCGCGTGGTGGCGGGCCTGCGTGGTGACCTGTCCAGCAACTGGCGCTACGACGCCTACCTCCAGCTGGGCGACACCGACTACGACTCGCGCGTCACCAACGAGATCTCGCTGGCCCGCTTCGGCCGCGCGCTGACCGTGGTGCGCGACGGCGCCGGCCGCCCGGCCTGCCGTTCTGCCGTCAACGGCACCGACCCTTCGTGCGTGCCCTTCAACATCTGGCAGATCGGCGCCGTCTCGCCGCAGGCGCTGGACTACGTGGGCAGCACCGTCACGCGCACCGGCTCGCTGCGCCAGACCATTGCCAGCGCAGCGCTCACCGGCGACCTGGGCTTCAAGAGCCCCTGGGCCGTGCAGCCCGCGGCCCTGGGCGTGGGCGCCGAATTCCGCAAGGAAGAGATCAGCTTCACGCCCGACAGCAACTACACCACGCGCGACACCGCCGGCAATTCCGGCGGCGAATTCCCCATCAACGGTTCCTTCGACGTGAAGGAGGCCTACGCCGAAATGCGCCTGCCCATCGCCGAGAACCGGCCTTGGGCGCGCAGCCTGGCGCTGGAAGCCGGTTACCGCCGTTCCAGCTACAGCACGGCCGGCTCCACCGACGCCTTCAAGCTGGCCGCCGAATGGGCGCCCGACCGCCAATTCCGCCTGCGCGGCGGCCTGCAGCGCGCGGTGCGGGCACCCTACCTGTCGGAACTGTTCGGCCCGCAGCGCGTGGTCACCGCCGCCATCAGCGACCCCTGCGAAGGCGCCAACCCGCGCGCCACGCTGGCCGAATGCCAGCGCACCGGCGTGACGGCGGCGCAGTACCGCAACATCGCCCCGGCCGCCGGCCAGCAGTCGGGCGCGCAGGTGGGCGGCAACCCGCAGCTCACCCCGGAAACCAGCAACACCGTCACCGCCGGGCTGCAGTTCACGCCCGCGGGCCTGCCGGGCTGGAACTTCTCGGTCGACTACTTCAAGATCCAGGTCGACGAGCTCATTGCCAACGTGCCGGCGAACATCACGTTGAACCAGTGCATCACCGCAGGCGAGTTCTGCAACCTGGTGAGCCGCAACCCGACCACGGGTTCGCTGGTGACGGGCGGCTTCGTCGTCACGACCAGCATCAACTCGGGCTACCTGAAGACCGCGGGCTTCGACCTGGCCGTCAACGGCAGCGTGCCGATGGGCGGCCTGGGGCAGCTGCGCGTGGGCCTGAGCAGCACCTGGCTGTCGTCGTTCGAGGTGCAGATCCTGCCCGGCACCGAAGCCTACCGCTGCGACGGCTACTTCGGCGTGAACTGCGGCGTGCCGCTGCCGCAGTGGCGCCACCGCGCCACGCTCGGCTGGACCACGCCCGGCGGCTTGGGTCTGGTGGCCACCTGGCGCCACATCGGCTCCAGCGCGAACGACCGCCGCAGCAACGCCGCCTTCCTGCGTGGCGCCTTCCAGCCCTACGACGGCGTGCTGCCCAACCGCAACTACCTGGACATTGCCGGCAGCTGGGAAGTCGACAAGCGCCTGACGCTGCGCGCCGGCATCAACAACGTCACCGACAAGGACCCGCCGCTGACCGCCAGCACGGGCGGCTCGTCGGTGGCCAGCGGGCCGGTCTACACCGGCATGTACGACGTGATGGGCCGGCAGGTGTTTGCGGGGGCGTCGCTGAAGTTCTGACCGGCGACGGTCGGTTGTTCAGTCCCCCGCAGGTCAGCCCTGCCGGGCCGCCTCGCGCAGCACCTGCACCAGCCGCTCGACGTCTTCGGCACGGTGCTCGGCCGACAAGGCGATGCGCAAACGCGCGGTGCCGAGGGGCACGGTGGGTGGCCGGATGGCCGGCACCCAGAGTCCGGCACGGCGCAGTTGTTCCATCAGCGCCAGGGCCGCCGCGGCGTCGCCCACCACGAGGGGCTGGATGGCGGTGTCCGACGCCATCAGCTGCCAGCCCCTGGCGTCGAAGTTTTCATCGCACCCGGGGGCCAGGGCAGCACGCAGTTGCCGGATGCGTGCGTTCAATCGCTGACGCCGTTCGTCGCCCTCGGGGCCGAGCGCACAGTGCAGGCTGGCGCGCAAGGCCTCGGCCAGCAAGGCCGGCGCGGCGGTGGCGTAGGTGTAGCTGCGGGTCTTCTGCAGCAGCCATTCCACCAGACGTTCCGGGCCGGCCACGAAGGCGCCGGCCACGCCCAGGGCCTTGCCCAGCGTGGCCATGTACAGCACCCGATCGGAGGCCCGGGCCGCGGTCAGGGCGGCGGCCGCCAGCGTGCCGCGGCCCTGCGGCCCCAGCACGCCGAAACCATGGGCGTCGTCGAGCATCAGCAAGGCGTCGTGCCGTTCACACAGGCCCAGCAGGCCGGCCACGTCGGCCAGCGTGCCGTCCATGCTGAAGACCGCGTCGCTCAGAACCAGCTTGCGCCGCGCCGGGCTGGCTTGCAGCTGGTGCGCCAGGTCTGAAAGATCGGCATGGGCATAGCGGTGGACGCGGGCCTTGGACAGACGCGCGCCATCGATCAGACACGCGTGGTTCAGGGCGTCGGAGAACACCGCGTCACCCGGCCCCACCAGCGCCTCCACCGCGCTGGCGTTGGTGGCGTAGCCGGCATAAAAGTACAGCGCGCGGGGCAGGCCGACGGCCGCGGCGAGTTCGAGCTCCAGGGCCGCATTGGCCGCGCTGTGGCCGCTGACCATGGGCGATGCGCCGGCGCCGACCCCGTAGGTCGCCAGGGCCGCCTGGGCTGCTGCCCGGGGCTGGGCGTGCTGGCTCAGGCCCAGGTAGTCGTTGCTGCAGAAGGCGAGCAGCCGTTGCCCGTCCACCATCAGATGCGCCTGGCCCGCCGGCCGCACGGTGCGGCGCGTGCGACGCAGGTTTTGTGCATCGAGCGCAGCCAGGCCGGCGTCGAAGTCGTCCAGCCAGCTGGCTGCTGCGGTGGCCTGTGCCGACGGCTTCGGGCGGGGTTGAAGCAGCGCCTCGTCGGCCGGCCAGTGCAGCGGGATCTGCCGGGCGTCGGGCTGTGCCATCCAGGGCACCACGCCCAGCAGTGGCGCTCCCAGTCGGGCCTGCAGGGTGGCGATGTTCTCGTCGCGGCAGGCCATGTCGGGGTCGATGGCATTGGCCACCCAGCCGGCCAGGCGCAAGCCATCGGCGCGGATGGCGGCGGCGGTCAGCAGCGCATGGTTCAGGCAGCCCAGGCGCAGGCCCACCACCAGCACCACCGGGGCCGCCAGCGCGCGGGCCAGGTCGGCCAGGGTCTCGCTGTCGTTCAAGGGCACGCGCCAACCGCCCGCGCCTTCCACCAGCACCAGGTCGGCATGCGCCTGCAACCGGCGCTGGGCCTGCAGCAGCTCGGCCACGGTGACGTGCCGCCCCGCGCGCTGGGCGGCCAGGTGCGGCGACAGCGGGTCGGGCAGCGCCACGGGGTTGTCCAGCTCGGGCGGCACGCGCACGGTGGACGCTGCCCGCAGGGCCAGCGCGTCCTCGCTGACCCATTGCCCGTCCACCTGCACCAGGCCGGCGGCCACCGGCTTCATGCCGACGACGCGGCCATGGTGGCGGGCCAGGCCGTGAAGCATGGCCGCGCTGATGAGCGTCTTGCCGACGCCGGTGTCGGTACCGGTCACGAACACGGTGAGGGCCGTGTGGCCCGGCGCTTCAGATCGCATCGGCCACCCCTCTGGCCGCGACCATGGCCGACGGCTCTTCGCCCAAGGTGGCGTCGAGCGCATCCAGCGCGACGCTGGCCAGGTGTTCACCTTCGGCGGCGTCGATGACATAGGGCGGCATGGCGTACAGCGTGGTCCCGATCGGGCGCAGCAGCACGCCGCGCCGCAAGGCGTGGTGGGCGTAGCGGCGCGCGAAGTGCGGCAGGCGGGTGTCCACATCCCAGGCGAAGACCATGCCCAGCTGCCGCGCATGGCGCACCCGGGGGTGGTGCTTCAGGGCGCTGAACTGCTGCGTCAGACGAGCCGCAGTGACATGGTTGGCACGCAACGCATCGGTCTGCTCGAACAGGTCCAGCGTGGCCAGCGCCGCACGGCAGGCCAGGGGGTTGCCGGTGTAACTGTGGGAATGCAGGAAGCCGCGCGCCACGTCGTCGTCGTAGAAGGCCTCGTACACCGCGTCGGTGGTGAGCACCGCCGACAGCGGCAACATGCCGCCGGTCAGGCCCTTGGACAGGCAGATGAAATCGGGCGTGATGCCGGCCTGCTGGTGCGCGAACATCGTGCCGGTGCGGCCGAAGCCCACCGCAATCTCGTCGGCGACCAGGTGCACGCGGTAGCGGTCGCACAGGGCCCGGGCGCGCTGCAGGTAGCGCGGGTGATGCTGCGCCATGCCCGTGGCACATTGCAGCAGCGGCTCGACGATCAGTGCGGCCGTGCTGGCGTGGTGTTCGGCCAGCCAGGCGCCCAGCGCGTCGGCCGCGCGTTCGGCCACGTCGACAGCGGTTTCGCCGGCTGCGGCCAGGCGCGCATCGGGGCTGGGCACGGTGGCCGCGCCGCGCAGCAGCGGGGCGTAGGCATCACGGAACAACTTGATGTCGGTGACGGCCAATGCGCCCACCGTCTCGCCGTGATAACCCCCGGCCACCCCCACGAAGCGGTTCTTGCCGGGCTGGCCGGCATTGCGCCAGTGATGCGCACTCATCTTCAGCGCGATTTCCGTGGCCGAGGCCCCGTCGCTGCCGTAGAAGGCGTGGCCCAGGCCCGTCAGCGCGCCCAGCCGTTCCGACAGTTCGACCACCGGGGCGTGGGTGAAGCCGGCGAGCATCACGTGGTCCAGCCGCTGCAGCTGCTCGGTCAGGGCGGCACGCATCGCGGGGTGGTTGTGGCCGAAGAGGTTCACCCACCAGGAACTGATGCCGTCCAGGATGCGACGGCCGTCGTAGTCATGCAGCCACACGCCTTCGGCGCGGGCAATCGGGGTCAGCGGCAGGCCCAGCGGGCCGCCTTCGTGCAGCTTCATCTGCGTGCAGGGGTGCCACACGGCCCGGCGGCTGCGGGCTTGCCATTCTTCGTTCAGGCTCATGGTTCAGCGCTCGGGCGCCTTGGCGGAAGGTGCGGGATTGTCGGTGTCCGGCCAAAGCCACGCTCGGTGTCCCGGATGGGTGGGAGCACCCCGCAGCTCGCGCCAGGTCTCGCCGTGAGCCTATCCGCGAGCCAGAAACCCGCGCAGCGTCTGCATCGCCCAGTCCATGACCGCGGCGCCGTCGGCCTGCATCGCCACCTGCGCATTCGCCTGCGCCCGGCGCGGCACGCGGAACTCGCACACCGTCATGCCACGGGTGTGGCAGCCAGCCAGTTCCACGTCCACCCGCGCCGGCTCCAGGCCGAACCAGGCCGGGTTCGCCAGCCAGGCCACGGGCGTGGGGTCGTAGATGGCCATGCGCCGGCGGCCGGGAATGAGCTCGGTGTAGGCCTGCAGCAGGTCGGCGAACAGCAGGGCCCGGTCGCTGCCGTCCTGGCGCAGCAGGGCCACTTGTTCGGGGCCTGCTTCCACCTGGCGGCAGACGTTCAGGCCGAACATCAGCACCTCGGCGCCGGCGTCGAACACGGCTTGCGCGGCCTCGGGGTCGGCGGCGATGTTGAATTCGGCCACCGCAGTGGCGTTGCCGCGGTCGGTGGAGCCGCCCATCAGCACCAGGCGTTTCAACAGCCCGGGCAGGTCGGGCGCCCGCGCGAAGGCGGTGGCCACGTTCGTCAGCGGGCCGATGGCCAGCAGCACCACCTGCTGCGGGTGGGCGCGCACATGGGCGATCAACGCATCCACCGCATGGCCGGGCGACAGGGCAGCCTGCGCAGCGGGCAGCGTGCGGCCCACGCTCTTCATGGCGTTTTCGCCCAGCACGTCCTGCGCCGTCACCTGGACCTGGGCCAGCGGGCGGTCGCAGCCGGCATGCACGGGCGTGGCCAGGCCGTGCAGCGCCTTGATGCGCAGCGCGTTCGACAAGGTGCGTTCCAGCGGCGCGTTGCCGGCCACCACGCCCACGCCGTCGACGACGAAGCGCGGGTCGGCTTCCAGCAGCGCCCAGGCCATGTAGTCGTCGAAGCCGGGGTCGGCGTCCAGCCAGATGTGCAGGGGTTCGTTCATGGCGATGGGGTGGCTGGGGGTGATCCGATCAGGGCTGCCCGCTGCAGGTCGAAGCGCAGCGCCACGGCGTCGCCCTCCTGCCAGGGCGTGCCGTCGGCCGGGGCCACGCCGCGCACGTCGCCGCGGGCGGTGCGCACCCAGAATTCCAGGCGTTCGCCGGCATAACTGCGGCTCAGCACGGTGCCGGCCAGCGCACCCTGCCCCGGCGCCTCCACGGCCACCGCCACGGCGCGCCAGGCCACGTGGGTCACATGGGCGGGCAGGTCCATGGCCACCGGCAGCTTCGTGCGTTCGAACAGGTTTTCGTAGCCCATGAAGCTGGCCACGAAGGCGCTGGCGGGCTGGTGGTACACGGCGGCAGGTTCGGCGTCCTGTTCGACCCGGCCTTCACGCATCACGACGATGCGGTCCGACAGACCCAGGGCTTCGTCCTGGTCGTGCGTCACGTACAGCATGGTGATGCCCGACTCGCGCTGCAGCCGGCGCAGTTCGGCCCGCATCTCCACGCGCAGCCGGGCGTCCAGGTTCGACAGCGGTTCGTCCAGCAGCAGCAGCCGCGGGCGGATGACGAGGGCCCGTGCCAGCGCCACGCGCTGCTGCTGCCCGCCCGACAGCTGCGCCGGCAGGCGCTGGGCGAAGTCGGCCAGGCCCACCGAGGCCAGCGCCTCCAGCGTGCGCTGGCGCAAGGCCTGGGCCTCCACCTGGCGCAGCCGCAGGCCGAAGGCCACGTTGTCGAACACATTCAGGTGCGGGAACAACGCGTACGACTGGAACACCAGCCCGATGTCGCGCTGGTGCGCCGGCAGCCGCGTGATGTCCTGCCCCGCCAGCGTGATGCGCCCGCTGCTGGGCGCCAGCAGGCCGGCAATGGCCCGCATGGTGGTGGTCTTGCCGCAGCCCGAAGGGCCCAGCAGCGAAATCAGCTGGCCCTGCGGCACGGCCAGGTCCAGGCCGTGCACCGCCGGGGCCGCGCTCGACTTCGCACTTTGGCCATACGTGATGCGCAGGCCTTCGATCAACAAGTAGCTCATACGTGCCGGGTGAAACCGAACAGCCGTTCCATCAGCACCACCAGGGCCATGGTGAACAGCACCAGCAGCGTGGACAGCGCCGCGATCGACGGGTCGTAGCTGGTCTCCATGTAGGCCAGCATCTCGATGGGCAGGGTGCTGATGCCCGGGCCGGTGAGGAACAGGCTCACCGGCACCTGGTTGAACGAGGCGATGAAAGCCAGCACCGTGGCCGAAGCCAGGCCGCCACGGATGTTGGGCATCACCACGAGCCAGAAAGCGCGCAGCCGGGTGCAGCCCAGCGTGACCGCGGCGTCTTCGATGTCGGCGCGCAGGTTCTGCAGGCTGCCCGACACCACGCGCACGGTGTAGGGCAGCAGCATGGAGGTGTGGCCCAGCAGCAGGCTGGCCGTCACCGGCAGGTCGTACACCAGCACCATGTGGTTCAGCAGCGCCAGGCCCACGATGATGCCGGGCACGATGACCGGCAGCGTCAGCATCGTGCGCACGAGTTCCTTGCCCGGAAAACTGCGCCGCACCAGCGCATAGGCCGCGGGCACCCCCAGTGCCAGGGCGGCCCCCGTGCTGACCACCGCCACGAGCAGGCTGGTGCGGAAGCTGGCGGCGAAGGATTCCACCGTGAACACATGCGCCACCCAGCGCAGGGACAGGCTGCCGGGCGGGAAGGCCAGCGTTTCCTCGCCAGAGAACCCGGCCAGGAAGACGACGAAGAACGGCCCGACCAGGAAGCACAGCACCAGGGTCAGGGCCAGTGCGCTGGTGCGTGACACGCCGTTCACGCTGTTCGTGCCACTCATGCCGGCACCGCCGGCCCGGGCCCCACACGCGTGTTCCGCGCCGCCGAAAGCCGCCGCAGCAGCTGATTCAAGGCCACGGTGGTCACCAGCAGCAGCACCGCGATCACGCTGGCCGCGGGCAGGTCGCCGCCGCTGTTCACCTTCTGGTACAGCAGGGTCTCCAGCATCAGCACCTTGGCCCCGCCCAGCAGCGCGGGCGTGATGTAGGCGGTGACGCAGCCGGTGAAGACCAGGGTGCCGCCCAGCACCAGGCCTTCCTGCGTCAGCGGCAAGGTCACGCGGAAGAAGGCCTGCAGCGGCGTGGCGCCCAGGCTGCGCGCAGCGTGTTCCACGTCGGCGGGCATGTTCTCCAGCGCCGACACCAGCGACACCAGCATCAGCGGCAGCATCAGTTGCAGCAGCCCGATGAACACCGCAGCTTCGGTGTAGAGCATGGGGATGGGCGTGTCCACCGCACCGCTGCCCAACAGGGCGGAATTGACCAGGCCGTTGCGGCCCAGCAGCACGATCCAGGCGTAGGTGCGCGCGATCGGGCTCACCATCAGCGGCAGGATGACCAGGCCCGTGACCAGGCCGCGCCAGCGCCGTGGCAGCCGCACGATGGCCAGCGCCGCGGGGTAGCCCACCAACGCCGCGGCCAGCGTGGCCAGGCCGGCCAGGCGCACGGTGCGCCAGTACACATCGCGGTTCAGCGGTTCGGCGAAGAAGGCCACGAGGTTCTGCAGGCCCCAGGCCGCGTCGTCGCCGCCCACCTGGAACGCGCCCAGCAGCAACGCCACCACCGGCGCCAGGAAGAACAGCGCCACGAAGCCCAGCGAAGGGCCCAGCAGCCACCACGCCACCCCCGGCCGCAGGCTGTTCACCGGCCGGCCAGCACGCGGTTCCAGGCCGTGAGCCAGCCCGCGCGTTCACGCACGATGAGTTCGGGCGGCATGAACACCAGCGAGCCGATCTGTTCCTTGCCCCAGGTCAGCGCCTCGGCGGCCTCGGGCCGCGGCTGGACGTTGCGGTTCACCGGCGAGTCGACCAGGTCGTTGGCCAGCGCGGTCTGCACTTCGGTGCTGAGCCAGAAGTCGATGAGCTGGTGCGCCAGGTCGGCGTTGCGGCTGCCCTTGACCACCGACAGGGTGTTGAGCATGCCCACCTGCCCTTCCTGGGGCACCACCCACTTCAGCGGCTTGCCGGTCTTCTTCAGGTTCAGCCAGGCGAAGCGGCCCACCGGGGCGGCCCAGGCCTCGTCCTGCGCGAACAGCGCCGTCATCTGCGCCGTCTGCGTGTAGAAGGTGGCCACGTGGCTTTTCACCTCGCCCAGCTTGGCCATGCCGGTGGCCATGGCGCCCTGCTGCCCGCCCCACACCCGGTCGGCCATGAACAGCTGGGCGTTGCCGGTGGTGGTGGACATGTTGGCCAGCAGCAGTTGGCCTTTGAGTTCCGGCTTCCACAGGTCTTTCCAGCGGCTGATGCTGGCGCTGGGTTTGTCGGTGCGGACCACCAGGCCCACCGCGTACACCGTGCCGCCCACGGCCTGGCGGTTGCGCAGCGGGTCGCGTGCGAAGTCGTAGAGCTGTTCGACGTTTTTCAGCCTGGCGTAGTCCAGCGGCTGCAGCAGGCCCTTGGCCGAGGCTTCCAGCGCAATGAAGTCGGCGGCCTGGAACACGTCGACCACCGGATTGGCCTTGCGCGCGTCCAGCTTGGCCAGGCGGTCGGCGGCGGTGCCCGATTCCAGCACCAGCTTGCACTGGCAGCGCGCTTCGAAAGGCGTGTACAGGTGCTTCTTCAGCAGGTCGGCGTTCAGGCCGAAGCCCGAGACGACCAGGGTGCGCGTCTGCGCCTGCGCGCTCGGCGCGGTCAGCACGAGCAGGGTCAACAGGCAGGCGATGAAGATGCGCATGCGGCTCAGGCCGTCGTGGCCGGTGGAAGGGTGTTCGTGCAGCGTGCCAGCGCCGCCTGGCGTTCGGCTTCGAATTCCTGGTGCCAGCGGCGGCGGGTGTCGGCGCCGACCCAGGCCCCGTCGATGCCGTGGTGCATGAACTGGCCGATGGCCTGGGCGTCGAAGCCGAAGTCGGTGTGCATCTTCTGCCAGGCCTGGGTGCCGTTCACCAAGTGCAGGGTCGGGTCGTCGGTGTTCGGGTGCACCCGCACACCGGCCGCCGGCATGAAGCGGATGGGGTGTTCCGCCGCCCAGCGGTCGGGCGGCAGCGTGCGCAGGTAGTAGCTGTTGGTGGGCACCACGGTCACGATGATGCCGCTGTCGGCCACGCGCCGGGCCAGTGCCGGGTTCTGCAGCAGGGTATATCCGTGGTCCAGGCGGTCGACCTTCAAGACGTCCAGCGCCGTCTGCACGTGCTGCCAGGGGCAGCCGAATTCGCCGGCGTGCGCCGTTGTCTTCAGGCCGGCGGCGCGGGCCAAAGCGTAGGCCGGGGCGAAGAGTTCGGGCGGGTGGTCGGTCTCGCGGTAGTCCAGGCCGATGCCGGCGACCTTCTCGTGCGGACAGGCGGCCACCCACTCCACCATCTCCAGGGCCGCGCGGGCGCCGGCCTCGCGATCGATGGAAGGAATGAGCAGGCTGCTGATGCCGTGGTCGAGTTCGGCGTCTTCCATGCCGCGCAGGATGGCCTGCAGGCCCTCGCGGTAGCCGATGCCGGCGTCGCGCGCGGTGCCGGTGGGGTTCCAGAAGAATTCCGCGTGGCGGATGTTGTGGGCGCTGGCGGCGGCCAGGTATTCCACCGTCATGCGGTGCAGGTCGTCGGGGCTGCGCAGCAGCTCCTGCTCCAGCAGGCGCAGCACCTTCAGCACGCCCACGGGCTTGTCGCCGCGGGTGTAGAAAGCCTCGATCTCGTCGGCCCCCACGGCCACGCCTTCGCGGCGCACCCAGTCGGTCAGGGTGCTGCGCTGGATGGTGCCCAGCAGGTGGCAGTGCAGCTCCACCTTGGGCAGGGCATGGAAGAAGGCTTCGTTCACGAGGCCCAGGCCCGGAAAGCTGCTGACTCAGACCGCATGTGCACCACCCTGTCCAGACCCGACGGCTGCCAGTCTAGGCACCGCGCCGGTACAGGACAGAGCACGTCCCGGCATTGCGACATATCGGCCGCGGCATGGGCCCGCGCGCGCCCCAGGTTCACGCAGCTTTACGTGCCAGCCGCGTTCGTGCTGACCTGCCCCGGATACAACCCTGGTCCAGGAGGACCAGAAGATGAACGCCCCGCGCCACCTGTCGACCGCCACGGCCAGCCTGGCGGTGTCGTCGTTTCTCGTGCTGCTGGCCGGTTGTGGTGGCGGTGGCAGCAGCGACCCCGCACCCGCCCCGGCCCCGCCGCCTGCAGCCGGGCCCAGCGAAGCGCAGCGCGTTGCCGCGGCCACCACCACCGCCAACGGTCACGCCGCCTGTACCGCCGTGGCCCCGTTCTACTGGGAAGTGGGCGACCGCAGCGCGGCGCGCGCCAGCGGTTCGGTGCAGCGCGCCGGCGACCCCACCCGCTACGAGGCCGGCACGTCGATGCCGCTGGCCTCGGCCACGAAGTGGTTGTTCGGCGCCTACGTGGTGCAGAAAAGGGCCGGCGTGCTGTCGGCCGAAGACGTGCGCCACCTGCACTTCCGCAGCGGCTACACCAGCTTCAATTCCTGCCTGGCCGGGCAGACGGTGGACGGCTGCCTGGCCTTCCCGGCCGGCAACGGCGCCTACACCGCCATCACCGATGGCCGCTTCTTCTACGGCGGCGGCCACATGCAGAAGCTGGCCAGCCTGGTGGGCCTGGGCGCGATGAACAACGCTGCGCTGGCCGCCGAGTTCCGCAGCGTGCTGGGCGAGGACATGGCCTTCAGCTTCAACCAGCCGCAACTGGCCGGCGGCGCGCAGGGCACGCCGGCCGACTTCGCACGCTTCCTGCGCCGGTTGCTCGACGGCCGGCTGCTGCTGGGCGCGCAGCTGGGTGCGCAGACGGTCTGCACCAACCCGGCCACCTGTGGCAACGCCCTGTTCACGCCGGTGCCGCAAACCGAAAGCTGGGGCTATTCGCTGGGCCACTGGGTCGAGTCCGACCCGGTGATGGGCGACGGCGCCTTCAGCAGTGCCGGCGCGGCCGGCTTCTACCCCTGGATCGACGCCACGCGCAGCTGGTACGGCGTGCTGGCACGTCGGGACACGGCGGCCGCTTCGGGCATCGAATCGGCGTTCTGCGGCCGCTTGATCCGCAAGGCCTGGGTCACGGGCGTGGCGCCCTGAAGCCCCCGGGTCGGTCCGTCAGTCCGCCAGTCCGTCAGTCGGCGAACTGCCCGCCGGCACGGACGACATCGCCCAGGCTTCGAAGCTGCTCGTCGAAGTAGCGGCGGTGGCCCACGGCGCCGGCACGGTTGTCTTCGACAGGCAATGCGGCCAACGACGCGCGGCCCTGCACGAAGCCGCTGTCGGCCGTGGCCTTGCGCAGGGCGGCGTTCAGGCGTTCGCGCACCACGGCCGGCGTGCCCGCCGGCACCGACACCCCGACCCAGGACGTGAGCACGAAGCCGCCGTTCACGGCCGCTTGCAGCAGGGGCAGACCGGCCAGGCCCGCGGCCGCAGAAGGCTGTGCCGACGTCAGTGCATGGCCCAGCAATTGCCGGGTCGGCAGGTAGGGCGCCACGCTGTGCGCTTCGGCACAGGCCAGGTCGGTGCGGCCAGCCAGCAGGTCGGTCAACAGCGGCGAGCTTCCGTTGTAAGCCACCTGCTGCACCGACACGCCCAGCCGCTGCTGCAGCATGGCCGCGCACAGGTAGGACACGCTGCCCAGGCCGCTGTGACCCAGCCGCGCCAGGCCCGGGTTGGCACGCATCCAGGCCAGCACGCCGTTCAGCCCCGTGGCCGGAAAGCCGGCGCGGGTGACCAGCACCAGGGGCGTCTCGGCCACCAGGCCCAGGAAGTCGAATGCAGCCGGCACGCTGTAGGCCAGGCTGCGGTAGGACGTGGCCGTGCTGGCCAGGGCCACGGTGTGCAGCAGCAGCGTGTGGCCGTCGGGCACCGCCTGCGCCACCTCGGTCGCGCCCAGCGTGCCGTCGCGCCCGGACACGTTGCGGACCGTCACCGCCACGCCCAGCGGGCGCGCCAGCGCCGCGGCCAGGCTGCGCGCCAGGGCGTCGCTGGGTCCGCCTGCCGCAAAAGGCACGACCAGGCTCAGGGGACGGTCGGGGAAGCTGCTGGTGTCCGTGCAGGACGCCGGGTAGACCTGGCACGCCAGCGAAGCCGTTTCGCCGAAGTACACGGGCGCGCCGCCCGAACCCGCCGACGCCACCACCGGGCCCAGCAGCCAGATGCCGGTGCCGGCCACGCCCACGTAGTTGCCGCTGGCCGGGTGGTGGCGGTACACGTAGGGCGCCAGCTGCTGGTTGCCGGCGCGCTGCGGGAACAGGTCGGGATAGTTGGCTTCGGCCCAGTCGAAGATGGCCGAAGCGCTGGGCACCAGCACCTGCGGGGCGGCGCCCGCGGTCGGCGCCAGGACCAGCAGGGCCCACACCGCGACTACCGCTCCCAGCGCACGGCTGGTTCGCCATCGAACACCGCACGCCTGTTCCATCATGTGGTCCTCCACCTCGCCGGCTGTTGCCGTACTGTATTGCCGTTAGCGGGTAACCTGACCAGTGCGCGTCCACCTTGCCCATGCCGCGAAAAGGCCCTCGAACAACAAGGCCAGCGCCGCTGCCGGCAGGGCGCCGGCCAGCAGCAGTTCGCGGTCGTTCAAGGCCAGGCCGGTGACGATGCGTTCGCCATACCCGCCCGCGCCGATGAAGGCGGCGATGGTGGCTGTGCCCACGGCAATGCTGGTGGCGGTGCGCACCCCGGCCACGATGACCGGCAGCGCCAGCGGCAGTTCGATGTGGCGCAGCCGCTGCCAGGCCGTCAGCCCCAGCGCCTGACCGGCCATCACCAGCCCGCCAGGCACGCCGGCCAAGCCGGTGCAGGTGTTGCGCATCACGGGCAGCAGCGCGTAGGCCGTCAGCGCCACCAGCGCCGGCAAGGTGCCGATGCGCCCCAGCGCGCTGATCAGCACCGCCAGCAGCGCCAGCGCCGGCACCGTCTGCAACACGCCCGTGGCCCCCAGCAGCAGGCCGCGCCAGCGTGCATGCGGCGCGGCCCAGGTGGCCAGCGGCACGCCCAGGGCCACTGCGGCACCCACCGAAAACACCACCAGGCCCAGGTGCTGCAGCGTCAGGCGCAGCAGGTCGGCGCCGAACAGGCGGGCCCAGAAACCCCCGCCGGTCGTGGTGGCGGGAAGCTTGCCGCCGGCCAGGTGGTCGCGAGCAATGGTGTCGAAGGCCACGCCGTCGAGCTCGGCGCGGGCGTTCATCGCGATCATCCTGGCCTCGTCGATGCTGCCTTCCAGGGCCTGCAGCGCCGCCCAGGCCGCGGGAAAGCGCTGCGGCACGTCCAGCCGGTACAGCAGCACCGCGTCATAGCGCGGAAAGTGACCGGCGTCGTCCTGCAGCACCCGCAGTTTCAGGCGGCTGATCTTCGCGTCGGTGGTGTAGATGTCGATGGCGTCGACCTGCGCCGTCTGCCCGGGCTGACCCAGTGCGTCGTAGGCCAGGCCGTGGTCCAGGCCCTGCGGTCTTTGCGGCAGGCCGTAGCGACTGGCCAGGCCGGGCCAGCCGTCGGCGCGCCCGATGAACTCGTTGCTCAGCCCCAGACGCAGCGTGGGCTGGCGTGGCAGGTCCGACAGCCGGGCGATGCCGAGCGCCGCTGCGCGGTCTTCACGCATGGCCAGCGCATAGCCGTTGTTGAAGCCCAGCGGCACGGCCACGCCCAGGCCCAGCGGGCCCAGCGCCGCGCGAAGTTCGTCCAGCGTCTTCAGCTCCGGACGTTTGAGGATCTCCTGCGCGATCGTGCCCGTGTATTCCGGGTAGACGTCGATGCTGCCGGCCGCGAGCGCGGCATGCACGATGGCCGTATTGCCCAACCCGGCCTGAACCTTCACGGGCGTACCGGCCGATCGCGCCGTCTGCGCGAGCACTTCGACCAGCACATAGGCTTCGGTGAAGCGTTTGCCGCCCACCCGCAGCGCGTCCTGGGCCCAGGCGCTGCTGGCCAGAAGGGCCAGCAGGGGCAGCAAGAGCAGGAGGGCCGTTCTGATGATGTGAAGCAAGGGGGGCTCGAACGCGGACCGCGTGATGTCGACAAGGCGCCGGGTCACTGTACCTCGCGCGAAGACGCGTCCGCTTTCACTGACGTCGATGTGAATAAGTCACCGAGTGCTGCCTCACAAGCGCACATCCGGCCGGCCCTCCGCTGCCTACAGTGAAGCCATCGAACACCCCACCGACACCGACATCATGTACGCCAGCCTGGCCGACACCGAACGCAGCAACATGGCCACGCTGCGGCAGTCATGGCGCCTCCCCGCCGGTCAGCAAGCCGTGCTGCGCGCGACCCAGCCCGACGACGCGCTCCTGGCCGAACGCTTCCTTCACACCCTGTCGGCCCGCACCCACCGCCGGCGCTTCGCGGGCCGCCTGCCGGCCCTGGGTGCGGCGGCCATGGCATCGGGCAGCGGGCTGAGCAACCCGCACCACGTGGGGCTGGTGGCGCTGCTGCGCGAAGGCACGCAAGAACGCATGGTGGCCGACGCCCGTTTCGTGCGCGACGGCGACGGCCGCGACGCAGAGTTCGCCATCGTCGTCTGCGACCAGATGCGCCGCCAGGGCCTGGGCCGGGCGCTCATGATCGGGCTGCAGCAACGTGCCGCCGACCGTGGCGTGCGCTGGCTGCGCGGCGAAGTCCAGATGGACAACCCCGCCATGATGGCGCTGATGCTCAGCCTGGGCTACCGCCCGTCACGCTGCGACGAAGCGGCCGGCCTGATGGTCTTCGAGGCACGACTGCACGCCCCTGGCGCTTAGGGTCGGTCTCCTCGTCGAGGCCAGGGCGCGATGGCGAGGGACCGAGAGGCCGCTCGCGGCCCGTTGCGGTCTTTCGGTGTGCGTGTTGTTTCTTGCCTGCATGGTCCCGCAGCAAAGGCGGGCTGGGGCTGGCTGTGGCGCTTAGCTTCGGCGGCCTCCGCTGGCGCTCCGGCTCCCCTGCGGTGCTCGGTCCCGCG
>JANOBX010000165.1:0-54596 GCA_031411875.1 Burkholderiales bacterium
CGGTTGACCCAGCCGGCGTCGGTGCTGGAGCTGTAGGTGCCGATGACGCTGAAGTCGCCCGGGGCGGTGCCCGTGGTGCTGACCAGCACGTCGACACGGTCGAGGAAGCCGCTGTCGCCACCGCGCACCGCGAACGACACCGTGCTGGTCGAATCGAGCAGCAGCTGCGGCGTGATCAGCCAATTGGCGATCGAGCCGGTGGTCAGGGTGGTGCCCAGGAAGTTGGCGGCGGCGTAGGAATTGGCCGGGCCGGAGGCGGCGCTGAACACGCCGGTATTGCCCTGGAACCAGTTCAGGCCCGGCGAGGGGCTGGTGTTGACGAAGGTCCAGCCGGCACCGGACAAGGCCGGGACATCGTCGAAACCCTGGGCCAGGACAACCTGGGCTTGGGCCGCCCAGCCGCTGCCCAGAAGTGCGGCCGCAAGGGCCACGTGTTTGATGCGCAAGATAACCTCCACCAGAGTATGAATCTCTTCACGATAGGTAGGGGTGAGTTCATCCACAACCCCGAATCGTGGGGGTCGAGCGGGCTCGATGCAATGCAGCGGCCAGCCGGGCAGACTGGGCAACCCGATGTCAGGCCAGCTGACCGTGGCAGTTCTTGTACTTCTTGCCACTGCCGCAGGGGCAGGCATCGTTGCGCCCGACCTTCGGCACTTCGCCGGCGGGCATGGCGGCCATGCGGGTGGCCACGGCGGCCTCGGTCGACACGCTGCCATCCTCGTTCGGATGGGTGTAGGACACGTTGGTCAAGGCCGAAGCCTGGGCTTCGAGTGCCTGCGCGGCCTCGCTGGCCTGGTCCTGGCTCTGGATGCGCACGGTCATCAGGACCCGGGTCACTTCGAGCTTCACGACGTCGAGCAGCTGGCTGAACAGTTCGAAGGCCTCGCGCTTGTATTCCTGCTTCGGGTTCTTCTGGGCATAGCCGCGCAGATGGATGCCCTGGCGCAGATAGTCCAGCGCGGCGAGGTGTTCACGCCAGTGGCTGTCGATGCTCTGCAACAGGACCATGCGCATGAAGGGCATGAACTGCTCGGCGCCGACCTGTTCGACCTTGGCGTTGAACATGTCGTCGGCAGCTTTCACCACCTTGTCGACGATTTCATCGTCGACGATGCTGTCGCTGCCCTCGACCATGGCCTTGAGCGGCACCTCGAGCTGCCACTCGTCCTTCAGCACGCGCTCGAGCGCGTCGAGGTCCCACTGCTCTTCCAGGCTCTCGGGCGGCACGTGGGCACGCACGACGCCGGTCATGGCGCTCTTGCGCAGGTTGGCGATCTGCTCGCTCAGGTCGGCAGCCTCGAGGATCTCGTTGCGCTGCTGGTACATGACCTTGCGCTGGTCGTTGGCCACGTCGTCGTATTCGAGCAGCTGCTTGCGCATGTCGAAGTTGCGCGCCTCGACCTTGCGCTGCGCGCCTTCGATGCTGCGGTTGACGATGCCGGCCTCGATGGCCTCGCCTTCGGGCATCTTCAGCCGGTCCAGGATGGAACGCACGCGGTCGCCCGCAAAGATGCGCATGAGCTGGTCGTCCAGGCTCAGATAGAAGCGGCTGGCACCGGGATCGCCCTGGCGGCCGCTGCGGCCGCGCAGCTGGTTGTCGATGCGCCGGCTTTCGTGGCGTTCGGTGGCCACGATGCGCAGGCCGCCAGCGGCCTTCACGCGGTCGTGCAGGGCCTGCCACTCGTCCTTCAGCTGCTGGGCGCGCGCCTGGCGAGTGGCGTCGTCCAGGCCTGCGTCCTCGTCCAGGAACTGGACCTGCTTTTCGACGTTGCCGCCCAGCACGATGTCGGTGCCGCGACCGGCCATGTTGGTGGCGATGGTGATGACGCCGGGGCGGCCGGCCTGGGCCACGATCTCGGCTTCCTTGGCGTGCTGCTTGGCGTTCAGCACCTGGTGCGGCAGCTCGGCTTTCTTCAGCAGTTCGCTGATGAGCTCGGAATTCTCGATCGATGTGGTGCCCACCAGCACCGGCTGGCCGCGCTCGTGGCAGTCGCGGATGTCCTTGACGACGGCGTCGTACTTTTCCTTCGCCGTCTTGTAGATGAGGTCGTTGTCGTCCTTGCGGATGGTCGGCTTGTTGGGCGGAATGACCACGGTTTCCAGGCCGTAGATTTCCTGGAATTCGTACGCTTCGGTGTCGGCCGTTCCGGTCATTCCGCCCAGCTTGGCGTACATGCGGAAGTAGTTCTGGAACGTGACCGAGGCCAGGGTCTGGTTCTCGGACTGGATCTGCACGCCTTCCTTGGCCTCGACGGCCTGGTGCAACCCGTCGCTCCAGCGTCGGCCCGTCATCAGCCGGCCGGTGAACTCGTCGACGATCACGACCTCGTCGTTCTGGACGACGTAGTGCTGGTCGCGGTTATAGAGGTTGTGGGCACGCAGCGCGGCATACACGTGGTGCATCAGGGCGATGTTCCCCGGCTCGTACAGGCTCGCACCTTCGGCCAGCAACCCGGCCTCGCCCAGCAGACGTTCGGCGTTCTCATGGCCGGCCTCGGTGAGGAAGACCTGATGGGTCTTCTCGTCGACGGTGAAGTCGCCGGCGTCGATGACGCCTTCGCCCGTGCGGATGTCGGCCTCGCCGATCTGCTTCTTCAGGTGCGGCACCACGGCGTTGATGCGCACGTACATCTCGGTGTGGTCTTCGGCCTGCCCGCTGATGATGAGCGGGGTGCGCGCCTCGTCGATCAGGATCGAGTCCACCTCGTCGACGATGGCGTAGCTCAGGCCCCGGGCGACGCGGTCGCGCACGTCGGTGACCATGTTGTCGCGCAGGTAGTCGAAGCCGAATTCGTTGTTCGTGCCGTAGGTGACGTCGGCCAGGAAGGCCAGCTGTTTTTCCGCGCGGTCCATGCCCGGCACGTTGATCCCGACGCTCAGGCCCAGAAAGTTGTAGAGCCGCCCCATCCACTCGGCGTCGCGGCGCGCCAGGTAGTCGTTCACCGTCACCAGGTGGACGCCCTTGCCGGCCAGCGCGTTCAGGTACACCGGCAGGGTGGCCATCAGGGTCTTGCCCTCGCCGGTGCGCATTTCAGCGATGTTGCCTTCGTGCAGCACCATGCCGCCGATGAGCTGCACGTCGAAGTGGCGCATCTTCAGCACCCGCTTGCCGGCTTCTCGGCACACCGCGAAGGCCTCGGGCAGCAGGTCGTCCAGGCTGGTACCGCCCTCGACGCGCTCCTTGAATTCGTCGGTGCAGGCGCGCAACGCCGCGTCGTCGAGCCGCTCGTACTGGGGCTCGAGGGCGCTGATCTTGTCCACCGTGCGCCGGTAGGTCTTCAGCAGACGGTCGTTGCGGCTGCCGAACAGCTGGGTCAGGATCTTGGGAAGCATGCGGCGGACGGGGGGGCTGGTGGGTGGGACGGACAACGCCAGGGCAGTCATGCCTGGGCGAGCAGGCGCTTTGGCCATGGCCTTGGGCATGGCCATGGGCATGGCCATGGGCGTTACCCGCATCGGCCTTACATGGCTCCGGGCGGGCCATTTGCAAGCCGGGCGGCAGTCCGCAGCCAGCCTTTGATCGTAGCACCGGGCTGGATAGACTCCTGCCATGAGCCCCCCTCGTCAACCTCTGCCGGCAACGGGCAGCGTGACAGTGTCACAGGCGCTGCAGGGCAGTGCGCCGCTGGCCGGTCTGATGGAGCGGCTTGACCAAAGTCGCCGCAGGCTTGCAGCCGTCGAGGACCTGCTGCCTGAAGCACTGCGGCGCGGCGTGCGTGCCGGCCCGCTGGACGAGACGTCCTGGGTGCTGCTGGTGGACAACGCTGCGGCGGCGGCGAAGATGCGCCAGATGCTCCCGGCGCTGGCGGCACGCCTGCTGGAGGCGGGCTGGAACGGGCCGCAACCCAAGGTGAAGGTCCAGACGCCCACCCACCCGGCGGCGACGGTTCGCCCCAGCCCCCCCTAGCTCGGGGAAAGCTGCTTGATTTAGCGGCCTGGCTCGGCAGAATCCACGGCACAAGTAGGGCCGCCCGGTGCCCTCCATGACCGGAGCTCCCTTTGAAGCACTTCCTTCTATCTGCCATCGCCCTGGCCACGATGGCGCCGACGCTGGCATCGGCCCAGGCCGCCGACACCCACGTCCACACGCCCTGGTGCAACCACCAGTTCTCTGATTTCCAGGGCCAGCTGTCGTTCGCGGCGCCGCGCATCAGTCTGGAGACGGGCACGATGTCCCGAGGCGGCGGCCTGACTTTCGTGTTGAACGATCTGGGCGGCGTCGGGGCAGGAACGGCCGCGCGGGCAGGCTTCGAAGCCGCCGCAGCGCTGTGGTCCAGTGTCTTGACCGACCCCATCACCATCAACCTCGACGTGCGCTTCGCGGCACTGAACCCAGGCGTTCTGGGCTCGACCGGCTCGACCACGAACTCCATCGGTTACTCCGCCCTGCGCTCGCTGCTGGCTGCAGACGCGTCGTCTGCGACCGACGCCCTGGCCGTCGCGTCACTGCAGGCCGGTCCGTTGAGCTTCGTTTCCAACGAACCTCTGGTGTCCGGACCGATCGATGCCCGGGTGCGGGTCCTGGACAACAACAACACGGTCGACAACAACAACATCTCGATCAACACGGCGCAAGTGAAGGCGCTGGGTCTGGCGCCGACCTACGCCGCAGCCAACCCGGGTGGGCGCGACGGTTCGGTGTCGTTCAGTACCGCATTCAACTGGGACTTCGACCGGTCGGACGGCATCACGCCCGGCTTCTTCGACTTCGTGGGCGTTGCCGCACACGAGATCGGACACGCCCTTGGCTTCGTCTCCGGTGTCGACCTGGTCGACATCAACGCCCTTCCCGGCGCGCAAGGGCCGAACGGCGTGCGCGGCCTGAACAACCTGAGCTGGGGCACGGTCATGGACCTGCAGCGTTACGGCACGTTCGCCGGCGCCCAGGTGCTCGACTGGTCGGTTGGCGGCACGCCCTGCATGTCGATCAACGCCGGCGCAAGCTGCATCGGACCCATGTCCACGGGCCGGGTGAACGGCGATGGTCGTCAGGCCAGCCACTGGAAGGACGACGCCCTGATTCCGGGCAGCACGGCGCCCCTGGGCATCATGGATCCGACCGCCGGCCCGCCCGGCGCCGTGCCCATCCTCAACATCACCAGTCTCGACCTGATCGCCTTCGATGCCATGGGCTACAACCTGGCACCGATTCCCGAACCCGAGAGCTGGGCGTTGATGCTGGCCGGTGCCGGCGTCATCGGTGCGGTCATCCGCCGCCGCCGCCAGACCGGGCAGGTCTGACCTGGTTTCCGGGGCGGACACGGTGTCCGCCTCACGTTGGTGCCGGCTATCCGAATCGAACGGATGACCTTCCGCTTACAAGGCGGGTGCTCTACCAGCTGAGCTAAGCCGGCACACGATCACGGAATTCTAGAGCGAGCGGCTGCGGCTACTTCACGCGCTTCAGTGACGGCCTGCCGCCAGGGGGGCTGGACGGGTCGGTCGGCCCGTCCGGTTCGACCGGAGCCTCTTCCGGTGCAGCCACGTCGGCAGCGAAGCCTTCCACCGCGGCCTCGGGTGTCGCCAGCCGCAAACCACGCGGGCCCGACGCAGGCTTGTCCTGGCCCACGGGCTGCAGGGCGGTCTTCCCCGAGCCCGTGTCGGTGGGCACCGGAAACGCCATGCCCTGCCCGTTTTCCCGTGCATAGATTGCCACGACGTGATCGACGGGCACGACGATCTCGCGCGAAGCACCACCGAAACGCGCCTTGAATTCGATGAACTCGTTGCCGAGCTTCAAGCCGCTGGTGGCCTCGAAGCCGACGTTCAGCACGATCTCGTTGTTCTTCACGTACTCCATCGGAACCTGCACGCTGGAGTCGACGAACACGGCCAGGTAGGGCGTGAAGCCGTTGTCGGTGCACCAGTCGTGCAGCGCCCGCAGCAGATACGGGCGGGTGGACGAACCCTGGTTGGTGTCGGCAAGACCGGTCATGGCAGGTCCGCGCTGCGCTTACTTGCGCATCACCTTTTCCGACGGCGTCAACGCCTCGATGTAGGCCGGGCGCGAGAAGATGCGTTCGGCGTATTTCAGCAGAGGCACGGCATTCTTGCTGAGGTCGATGCCGTAATAGTCCAGCCGCCACAGCAGCGGCGCAATGGCCACGTCGAGCATGCTGAAGTCGTCGCCCAGCATGTACTTGTTCTTGAGGAAAATGGGGGCCAGCTGGGTGAGGCGGTCGCGAATCTGGTCGCGGGCTTTCTCGAGCTGCTTCTCGGTGGCCTTGACGCCGCGGCCTTCGAGCAGGTTGACGTTGCTGAACAGTTCCTTCTCGAAGTTGAAGAGGAACAGCCGCACACGCGCACGCGCCACCGGGTCACCCGGCATCAGCTGCGGGTGCGGAAAGCGCTCGTCGATGTATTCGTTGATGATGTGGCTTTCGTACAGGATGAGGTCGCGCTCCACCAGGATGGGCACCTCGTTGTACGGATTCATCAGTGCGATGTCTTCGGGTTTGGCGAAGATGTCCACGTCCCGGATCTCGAAGTCCATGCCCTTCTCGAACAGCACGAAGCGGCAGCGGTGCGAGTAAGGACAGGTGGTTCCGGAATAAAGCACCATCATGGTGGCAGGCCCTCGAGAATGCGGCAGGGTCAAAACGCCCCGCCCAAATGGTAAACGCAGCGAGGGGCCTCAACCCTTCGCTGCGTCGACTGAACCAACCGGGCCGGTGGCCGGGCTGGCAACAACGACTACTTGATGTCTTTCCAGAACGACGCGTTCAGGCGCCAGGCAATGACGATGAACACGCCCAGGAACAACATCACCCACACGCCCAAACGCACGCGGCTGGTCTGCACGGGTTCGGACATCCACTGCAGGTAAGCCACGAGGTCGGCAACCGCCTCGTTGTACTGGTCCTTGCTCATCGTGCCTGGGGTGATTTCCTCCAGGCCCTTGAACACCTGGACCGTCTTGGTGGCATCGTGCGGGTCTTTCTCCTGCGCGTACACCGCGCGCTGCTGTCCCTGCAGTTCCCAGAGCACGTGCGGCATGCCCACGCCCGGAAACGCGGCGTTGTTCCAGCCTGTGAGCTTGGTGTCGTCGCGGTAGTAGGTGCGCAGGTAGGTGTAGATGTAGTCGGCGCCGGTGCCCATGCCGGCGGCCGAGCGCGAGCGCGCGATGAGCGTCAGGTCAGGCGGCACCTTGCCGAACCAGGCTTTCGCATCCGCCGGCTGCAGCGCCACCTTCATGGTGTCTCCCACCTTGGCACCGGTGAAGATCAGGTTGGCCTGGATCTGCTCGTCGGTCAGGCCGATGTCGCGCAGCCTGTTGTAGCGCATGAACGAAGCCGCGTGACAGTTCAGGCAGTAGTTCGCGAAGAGCTTGGCTCCGTTCTGCACCGCGCTCATGTCGGTGACGCGGTTGGCGGGGAACTTGTCCCAGGGCACGCCGCCACCTGCGGCCGCCTGGGCGCCCGTCCACACCATCATGCTGGCCAGCAGGCCCAGGATCAGCTTCTTCATGTTGCTTGTTCTCATTCCGTGCGTGGCTCAGTGCGGCTGGAAGACCACGCGGTCGGGGACCGGCTTGAACTCGCCGATGCGGCTCCACCAGGGCATCAGCAGGAAGAAGCCGAAGTAGAACAGGGTACCTGCCTGGGAGACCAGGGTTCCGATGTCGGACGGCGGCTTGATGCCGAGGTAGCCGAGCACGAAGAAGTTGACGACGAAGATGCCGTACAGCCACTTGTTCCAGCTCGGCCGGTAACGGATGGACTTGGCCACGCTGCGGTCCAGCCAGGGCAGCGCGAACATGATGATGACCGCGGCACCCATTACCACGACGCCCCAGAACTTCGCGTCAAAGATCATCAAGGCTGCGACGCCCACGAGCGCACCGCCCAGAACGACGAGTTTCCACAGATTGGGCAAGCCGCCCTTCAGCACTGCCATCACCGCCGCCAGGCCGACCAGCACGGCGAGCACGATCACGAAAGGATCCGTCACCGCGCGCAGCATCGAGTAGTAGGGCGTGAAGTACCAGACCGGGGCAATGTGCGCCGGCGTGGTCAAGGGGTCGGCAGGGATGAAGTTGTTGAACTCCAGGAAGTAGCCGCCCATTTCCGGCGCGAAGAACACCACCGCGGAGAACAGCGTCAGGAAGACACTGACACCGAGGATGTCGTGCACCGTGTAGTACGGGTGGAAGGGGATGCCGTCCAGCGGAATGCCCGTCTTCGGGTCCTTCTTGGCCTTGATCTCGACACCGTCGGGGTTGTTCGAACCCACCTCGTGCAGCGCGATGATGTGAGCCGCCACCAGGCCCAGCAGCACCAGCGGAACCGCCACCACGTGCAGGGCGAAGAAACGGTTCAGCGTGGCGTCGCCGACGACGAAGTCGCCGCGGATCAGCAAGGCGAGGTCGGGACCCACGAAAGGAATCGCAGCAAACAGGTTGATGATGACCTGGGCGCCCCAGTACGACATCTGGCCCCAAGGCAGCAGGTATCCCATGAAGGCTTCCGCCATCAGGCACAGGAAGATCGCGCAGCCGAAGATCCAGATCAGTTCGCGCGGCTTGCGATAGCTGCCGTAGATCATGCCCCGCCACATGTGCAGGTAGACGATGACGAAGAAGGCGCTCGCGCCGGTGCTGTGCATGTAACGCACGAGCCAGCCCCAGGGCACGTCGCGCATGATGTATTCGACCGACGCGAAGGCGTAGGCCGCATCGGGCTTGTAGTGCATCGTCAGGAAGATGCCCGTGACGATCTGAAGCACCAGCACCAGCATGGCCAGCGAACCGAAGAAGTACCAGAAGTTGAAGTTCTTCGGCGCGTAGTACTCGGAGAGGTGCTCTTTGTAGAGCTTGGAAGCGGGAAAACGGTTGTCCACCCACGTCATCACCTGCTCGGCCACGGGGGCACCAGCAGGGGCTTGCTTGAACTCAGCCATATCGACCTCTGAACTGCAGTGGATTGAAAGAAACTCAGGCCTTCTTGTCTTCGCCGATCAACAGCACGTTGTCGGCGAGGTACATGTGGGGCGGGACTTCGAGGTTGTCGGGTGCCGGCTTGTTCTTGAAGACACGACCGGCCAAATCGAAGGTCGAGCCGTGGCAGGCACACAGGAAACCACCCGCCCAGTCGTCGGGCAGCGAAGGCTGCGGGCCGGGGGTGAACTTGTCGCCGGGCGAGCAGCCCAGATGGGTGCAGATGCCGACCCCCACGAAGAACTCGGGTTTGATCGAGCGCCATTCGTTGCGCGCATACTCCGGGGTCAGTTCCGAGGGCTTGCGCTGGCTCTTGGGGTCGGCAAGCTGGCCCGCAAGCTTCGGCAGCGACGACAGCTGCTCCGGCGTGCGGCGGATGATCCAGACGGGCTTGCCCCGCCATTCGACCGTGAGCTTCTGCCCGGGCTGCAGGTCGCTCACGTCCACACGGACAGCGGCGCCGGCCGCGCGGGCCCGCTCGGAAGGCGCAAACGTGCTGACGAAAGGCACGGCAACCGCGGCACCGCCCACGGCACCCACGCCGCAGGTGATGGCAATCCAGGTGCGGCGGCCGCCGTCGACCGGGTCTTTCGAAAAGCTGAGGCCCGAGCCGGCGGGAGTACCGGTCGTGGTGGAGCTGCTGGCGGAGTCACTCATGGAAAACCTCTGCAATTCGACTGCACGAAGAGTCGCTCTATGGATTCGGGACAACCCGGGATTCTAGCCGCACCACCTTGACGCTCGTTGACCCCGGATTGAGTCTTGACGCTGTCACAGCCCCGCCGCTACCGTCGCGCCGCGTGTCGACGATGCGCACAGCGCATTCAGCATCTGGTGCGCACATTCATATTGGAGGAAAAACATGAGTTTCACGTCGGAGTTCAAGGAATTCGCACTCAAGGGCAACGTGGTCGATCTGGCAGTGGGCGTGATCATCGGTGGCGCCTTCGGCAAAATCGTCGATTCGCTCGTCGGCGACGTCATCATGCCGATCGTTGGCCGGATCTTCGGCGGACTCGATTTCAGCAGCTACTACATTCCCCTGTCGGGCCAGGCCAGCGGCTTGGTGCTGGCCGAAGCCAAGAAGGCGGGCGCGGTGCTCGCCTACGGCAACTTCATCACCATCGCCATCAACTTCATCATCCTGGCCTTCATCATCTTCTTGATGGTCAAGCAGATGAACCGGATGAAGCGTGCCGAGCCCGCACCCGCACCGCCGGCAACGCCCGAAGACGTGCTGCTGCTGCGCGAGATCCGGGACTCGCTGGGCCGTACCGCCAGGCCCTGACGACCCCGACCCCGGGCCCGGGCCCGGCCCGACAGGGCTCGGACCTGTCGGGGCGGGGCAAGCGCTGAACTGGCCGGTGTTTTTGCCGGTTCAGCCGCGTGCCGCGGCGGCCACCCTGGCCGATACTGGCCAGGCAAGCCCCGCCGCATGAAGCCCAACCCTGCCCACCGCCTGCCAGCACCGCTGGAGCCCGCCGTCCACGCCCTGAAGCTGGCGGCGCGCAACGCTGTCGAACGCACCATCGAAAGCCTGGGCCTGGCCGCCCTGGCAGCAGGCAACGCCTATCAGCGTGATGGCCTGCTGGGCGCGCAGTTCGAACTCAACCGCAAGTCGGCGGTGTTCGTGCTGAGCTTCAACGAAGCCTTCGATCAGCGCGTCATGCGCGAAGCCGGCGGCGCTGCCCCTGCCGCGCCCGGCCCCGCGGCCGCAGCCACGGCGTGGGACGCGCTGAGCCTGGTTGCCGACCATGAAGTCGAAGTCCAGATCTCGGCCGAGCGCTTCGGCACCGACGTGGCCCATGCCTGCGAATGGGAGTTGCGCGAATTCGACGCCTTCGTCGCCAGCCTGCTCGACTACAGCGGCAGCGAGAGCGATCGCAACCCGCTGCGCCCGCAGGTGGTGGGCCATGCCATGGTGCGGGCCATCGAAGCCGTTTCCGACCGCTCCGAAGTGCGCAAGCTGCTGTCCAGCGAGATCAGCCGGTCGCTCGGCAGCCTGCTGCGCAAGACCTATGCCGACATCGTGGCCGAACTGCGTCGCGCCGGCGTGCAGCCGCGCGGGTTGAGCGTTCGCACCACAGGCGCGCGCAGCAGCGAGGCCAGCGTCTATGAAACCTCGAGCCGCGCGGCCGGGCTCGAAGACCTGCGGGGTGGGCCCTTCAACCAGAGCCACCTGCACGGCCAGGCCCACGCCACCGGCTATGGCCACGACCCCATCACCGGCGTCCGCCGCAGCTCGGGCCCCACCGGCCACGGCGGCTTCGCCGTGTCGTCGCGGGGCAGCATCGGACGCGGCCCCACCCTGGGCGCCATCGACCCGGGCCTGATGAACCTGATCCGCCGCCTCACCCACACCAGCGGTCTGCGCGCGGACGAGGGCGGCGGCGGCGGCGCGCGCAGCTATCGCGAGGCCCAGGTCGCAGGTTTGGGCCATCCTGCGGGCTGGGCGGAACCCAGCGCCTTCGACGACGGCTTGGCCGTGCCGAACCTGATCCTGGCGCACCGCGACGAACTGCGCCAGGCCAGCAAGGGCTCGCTCGACCACATGGTGATCGACGTCATTGCCGGCCTCTTCGACCAGATCCTGTCCGACCCGAAGGTGCCCCCGCAGATGGCGCGGCAGATCGCCCGGCTGCAGTTGCCGGTGCTGCGTGCGGCGTTGGGCGACACCAGCTTCTTCTCGTCGCGACGGCACCCGGTGCGTCGCTTCATCAACCGCATCGCTTCGCTCGGCGCAGCCTTCGAGGACTACAGCGACCCGGTGGCCCAGCGTTTCCTGGCCAAGATCAAGGCGCTCGTTCAGCAGGTGGTGGACGGCGACTTCGACCAGGTCGAGACCTACGAAAGCCAGCTGCGCTCGCTCGAGATCTTCATGGCCGAGATCGGCCGCGCCGACGACCGGGCCGCGGGCGAGGCGGCCGAGCTCCTGGCACAGAAGGAAGACGAACAGCGCCTGCGCCAGCTCTACGCGCAGCGGCTCGAAGGCGAACTGAAGAGCCTGGCCGGCCCGGAGTTCGTGCGCGACTTCATCACCCGCACCTGGAGCCGGGTGATGATCCGCGCCGCCACGCAGGACGGTGTCGACAGCCCGCTGGCCCAGCGCCTGCGCCGCGCCGGCCGCGAGCTGTTCATGAGCGTGCAGCCCAAGGCCACCCCGCAGGCGCGCAAGGCCTTCCTGGGCGATCTGCCGCAGCTGATGAAGGACCTCTCGGCCGGCATGGACCTGATCCAGTGGCCCGAGGCCGAACGCCGTGCCTTCTTCGGCCAGCTGATGCCCGCGCATGCCGAAGCCCTGAAGAACACCACTGCGCGCCAGCTCGACATCAACCTGCTCGCCCGGCAGGTGGAAGGCGCCATCGAAAGTGCACTGCCGTCGCCCGAGGAAGTCAGGGCCGCACCCGCGCAGATCCCGGTGCTGGACGAGGAAGTGCTGGTTCCCAGCTTCACGCCCGAGGAAGCCCGCCGCGTCGGCCTGGTCGAGGAAGCGGCAGTGGACTGGACGGCCCCGGCCGCGCCAGCGGTGGACATCGAGATCGACCCGCTGCCCCCAGGCTCGGCCGCCCTGCCCGCCCTGGGCGGAAACGCCCTGCCCACCGACACGGCCGAGACGGCGGAAACCGCGCAGGGTCGGGCGCTGGCCGACCACGTCGAGATCGGCTTTGCCTACCAGATGGAGCTGGAAGGCCAGTGGCAGAAGGTGCGCCTGTCCCACGTGAGCCCGGCACGCAGCTTCTTCGTCTTCACCCACGGCAGCAGCCACGCCCAGAAGACCGTGTCGCTGTCGCGGCGCATGCTCGAGAAGCTGTGCGACGCCGGTCGCCTGCGTGCCTTCGAGCAAAGCCAGCTCGTCGAGCGCGCCACCGCCCGGGCGCGCCGCCAGCTCGCACGCCTGGCGGGCTAATCGGCGCTGGAAAGGCGCCGCGCCATGCGCAGCGCCGCCACCAGGCTGGCCGGGTCGGCCAGGCCGCGCCCGGCGATGTCGAAGGCGGTGCCATGGTCCGGGCTGGTGCGCACGAACGGCAGCCCGAGCGTGACGTTCACGCCATGCTCCACGCCCAGGTACTTCACCGGGATCAGGCCGTGGTCGTGGGTCATGGCCACGACGACGTCGAACTCGCCGCGGCGGGCGCGCATGAACACCGTGTCGGGCGCGAACGGGCCGGTCGCGTCGATGCCTTCGGCGCGGGCGGCAGCGATTGCGGGCGCAATGATCTCGCGCTCTTCGCTGCCGAACAGGCCGCCCTCGCCGGCGTGCGGATTGAGCCCGGCCACCGCGATGCGCGGCGGCCCGGGCATCCAGGCCGCCGCAGCCCCCTGGGTGATGCGCAGCGTGTGCAGCACCGCGTCGAAGCTGATGGCGTCGATGGCGTTGCGCAGGCTCTGGTGGATGGTGACGAGCACCACCCGCAGTTCCTCGTTGGCCAGCATCATGCGCACCGCGGGGGCCTGGGCCAGGGCCTGCAGCATCTCGGTGTGCCCCGGATAGGGCACGCCGGCCGCGGCCAGCGCTTCCTTGTGGAGGGGCGCAGTGACGATGGCCGCACCCTGCCCGGCCAGCAGCCAGCGCACGCCAGCCTCGATGCAGCGGGCAGCCGCGGCGCCGCAGCGGGCGTCGACACGGCCCCAGGGCAGGCCGGCCAGATCAGGAGGCAGGCCAGGCACCGCCAGCATCGGCAGGCAGCCCGGCGGCACGCTGGCCAGGTCGCCCGGGCCCTCGACGACGGCGGTCATGCGCGCGCCGGCGCGGCGCAGCACGGCCGGATCGCCCAGCACCAGGGCGTCGGCAAGCTCGCCCGCCATGAAGGCCTTGACGATGATTTCGGGCCCGATGCCGGCGGCGTCGCCCATCGTCACCAGCAACGGTGCCTTCACGGCGCGGGCGTCCTCATGCGGGGTTGTCCACGTCGATGAACCGGTGCTGCAGGCCGAAGCGCGCGGCCAATGAAACGGCCACGGCAGGCGCGCCGTAGCGCTCGGTGGCATGGTGGCCGCAGGCCAGGAAGGCCACACCGGTCTCGCGCGCCAGGTGGGCCTGCGGTTCGGAGATCTCGCCCGTGATGAAGGCGTCGGCACCGGCTTCGATGGCAGATTCGAAGTAGCCCTGCGCGCCACCCGTGCACCACGCCACGCGCACCAGAGGACGGCCGTCGCCCGGCACCACCACGGGGGCCCGACCCAGCGCCCCGGCCAGCGTGGCGGCCAGTCCGTCCAGCGTGAGATTGGCCGCGGCCGCGCCGATGAAACCCAGCGCCTGTTCGCCGAAGCGCGCGTCGGCCACCAGGCCCAGGCGCAGACCGAGCTGGGCGTTGTTGCCGAGTTCGGCATGCGCATCCAGCGGCAGGTGGTAGGCGTAGAGATTGATGTCGTGGGCGATCAGACGCGCCACGCGCTGCCGCAGCCAGCCGGTCAGACGACCGTCCTGGCCACGCCAGAACAGGCCGTGGTGGACCAGCAGGGTGTCGGCACCCGCGGCGATGGCCGCGTCGATGAAGGCCAGGCTGGCGGTGACCCCACTGGCAACGACCCGGACCTCGGGACAACCCTCGACCTGAAGACCATTCGGCCCATAATCCTTGAAGCTGGCAGGGGACAACAGTTCCTGCAGATAACTCTCGACTGCTTTTCGCTCGGCCATGCGCCGATTCTGACAACATGTGGCGCAAGACCTGGCTCGTTTTCTCGCAGGCGGTGACGGTGGCGGTCGCAGCCCTGTTCGTCGTGGCCACCCTCAAGCCTGAATGGCTGCCGGGCTCGCGCAGCGCCAACCTGCTGCCCGCACCCACGCTGACGCAGATCGTCAGCGCACCGGCCACCGGCGCGGCCTCTGGCGCGATGGCCTTGACCACGGGCTACACATTGGCCGCACGCCGCGCCGCGCCGGCCGTGGTCAGCGTCACGGCCACGCGGACGGGCAACAACCCCCATGCCAACGACCCCCGGTTCCGGGAGTTCTTCGGCCAGCGGGGCAACCGCAACATGCCGGCGCAGGTCGGGCTGGGCTCGGGCGTGATCGTCGCGCCCGAAGGCTATGTGCTGACGAACCACCACGTTATCGACGGCGCCACCGACATCCAGGTCCAGCTGCCCGACGGGCGCGAGGCCAGCGCGCGGCTGGTGGGCAGCGACATCGAGACCGACATCGCCGTGCTGAAGATCGATCTGGGCGAACTGCCGGTCATGGCACTGGGCAACGTGCGCGCGCTGCAGGTCGGCGACGCCGTGCTGGCCATCGGCAACCCGTTCGGCGTGGGCCAGACCGTGACCGCCGGCATCGTCAGCGCGCTCGACCGCCAGACCCGCGACAGCTCGCCACTGCAGAATTTCGTGCAGACCGACGCCGCCATCAACCCGGGCAATTCGGGCGGCGCGCTGGTCGACATCGAAGGCCGGCTGGTGGGCATCAACACCGCCATCTTTTCGCGCGGCGGCGGCAGCAACGGCATCGGTTTCGCCGTGCCGGTGGACACCGCCCGCGGGGTGATGGAGCAGCTGGTCAGCACCGGGCGCGTGCAGCGTGGCTGGATCGGCGTGGAGCCGCGCGAGCTGTCGGCGGAAATCGCCGAAAGCCTGAACCTGCCGGTGAAGTCCGGCGTGCTCATCACCGGCGTGCTGCAGAACGGGCCGGCCGCCCAGGGCGGGCTGCGCCCGGGCGACGTCGTGACGAAGGTCGGCGACACCGACGTGCGCACGCCCACCGAATTGCTCACGGCCGTGGCCGCGCTGTCACCCGACAGCGAAACCCGCCTGGCTGTCCAGCGCGGCCCCGAGGCGCTGGAAGTGAAGGTGCGACTCGCCAGCCGCGAGGAGAACCTGGCGCGTCAACGCTGAGCCGGGGCCGCTGCAGCGGCTGCTGCTGCTGCTGCAGCAGCCACCCCCGCTACAGCATCAGCGCCAGCCGCTCGAGGATCAGCACCGCGAAGAAGCCGAAGGCGGCCAGCACGGTCCACTTCACGATGACGATGCCGCGGTGACGCCAGGCCACCTGCCCGGTGCCGATGTACAGCGCGAAGCACAGCAGGCCCGACACGAGCAGCAGGCCGAACACCAGTCTGAAGATCATCATCGCGGCGTGTGCCCTCTACCAGGCCGGGGCCAGATCGGCAAAGCCGCGCGGTGCGTCGGCAGCCTTGTCGAAACTGACGATGCGGTAGGCGCTTTCATCGGCCAGCAAGGCGCGAAGCAGCCGGTTGTTCAGCGCGTGGCCGCTCTTGTAGGCCACGTAGCTGGCCAGCAGCGGCTTGCCGGCGATGTGCAGGTCGCCGATGGCGTCGAGGATCTTGTGCTTGACGAATTCGTCGTCGTAGCGAAGACCCTCGGCGTTGAGCACGCGGTGGTCGTCGACGACGATGACGTTGTCCATGTTGCCGCCCAGACCCAGGCCGCGGCTGCGCATCATCTCGACGTCCTTGGTGAAGCCGAAGGTGCGCGCGCGCGCGATGTCGCGCTTGTATTGGCCGGCGCCGAAGTCGAACTCGACGCGCTGGCCGGTGGCGTCGACGGCCGGGTGGTTGAACTCGATCTCGAAGCTGAGCTTGTAGCCGTGGAAGGGCTCGAGCCGCGCCCACTTCAGCTGCGCACCGGAGCCCTCGCGCACCTCGATCGTCCGGGTGACCTGGATAAAGCGCTTGGGCGCGTCCTGCAGCGCGATGCCGGCGCTCTGCAGAAGATAGACGAAGCTGGCCGCGCTGCCGTCGAGGATGGGCACTTCCTCGGCAGAGATGTCGATGACCAGGTTGTCCAGCCCCAGCCCGGCGCAGGCCGACATCAGGTGTTCGATGGTCTGCACGCGCGGGCCGCCGGGGTCGCCGCCGGGGCTGATGGTGCTGGCCATGCGCGTGTCGCTGACGGCAAAGGCATCGACCGGGATGTCCACCGGCACCGGCAGGTCGACCCGGCGGAAGACGATGCCGGTATCGGGCGGGGCCGGGCGCAGCGTCAGTTCGACCCGCTGGCCGCTGTGGACGCCCACGCCAACCGAACGCGTGATGCTCTTGAGGGTGCGCTGCTGCAGCATGGCATCCATTGTGGCGGCAGCGCCGCTGGCGGGTGTTCAGGGTCTTTCAACGGTGGACATCGCTTTCGCCAGGGTGCGCGACAGCGCGGGGTTCAACGCATGCCGGCCACCAGGGCCTGGGCCTGGGCCTGCAGCTCGGCCATGTCCAGCCCGGGGATGCAGTCGTCGTCGATCACCCGGCGGCCCTGCACCAGCAAGGCGCGCAGGGCCGGCCTTCCGCCGCTGGCCACCGGGCCGATGGCCGGGTCGTGCAAGCCGAAGTGGCGCGGCTGGTCCAGGCGGTAAACGGCGATGTCGGCCGCCATGCCGACCGCGAGCGTGCCCACGCCGCCCAGGCCCAGCAGGCGCGCGCCGCCGGCCGTGCCGATGTGCACCACGTCGTCGACGCTGATGGCGGCCGCGTGCCCGCCCGGCTGTTGTCCGCCCGCCAGCGCCCGCGTGCCGGCCCGCGGGTCGGCCCGGTGCAGCAGCCAGGCGGCATGGGCTTCGCTGGCCATGTCGGCGGCTTCGTTGCTGGCCGCGCCATCCACCGCCAGGCCCACCGGCACGCCGAGCGCCAAAGCCTCGGGCACGCGTGCGATGCCGCTGCCCAGCCGGGCGTTGCTTTGTGGGCAGTGGGCGATGCCGGTGCCGGTGCTGGCGCAGAGCTGCAGTTCACTGTCGTCCAGGTGGACCATGTGCGCAAACCAGACGTCCGGGCCCACCCAGTCGTGCTGTGCCACCCACTGCAGCGGCCTGCAGCCGTGCAGCTCGCGTGCCCAGCGCACGTAGTCCCAGGTTTCCGACAGGTGGCTGTGCAGCCGGATGCCGAGCGCACGGGCCTGCGCGGCCAGCACACGAAGGTGTGCGGGTTCGCAGCTCCAGTTCGGCGTGGTGATGGCACTGACCACGCGCCGCATCGCCATCGGGCCGGGGTCGTGGAAGCGCCGGGTGTCGTGCTCGACACCGGCCATGAAGGCGTCCAGCGTCTCGGGGGCCGACTGGGGCGGCGCTGCGGCATCGGTCGTCGCGCGCGCCTGCGTCTGGCCGCCGCGGCACAGCACGAAGCGCAGGCCCAGCCACGAGGCTTCCTCGAAGACCACGGCGCTGGCGTCGAAAGGCATGCCCGGGTAGTAGTGGTACTGATGGTCGGCCACGGTGGTGCAGCCCGACAGCAGCAGCTCGACCAGGCCCACGCGTGCCGCGATGCGCAAGGCCTGTTCGTGGTCGAAGTGGCGGCGGTAGGGCACCGGCACGGCCGCCAGCCAGGGCACCAGCGGCAGGCCGATGCCCGACGGGATGCCCTTGAGCAGGCTCTGGAACAGGTGGTGGTGGGTGTTGACCCAGCCCGGATAGACGACGCAGCCACGGGCATCGATGACGGCCTCACCGGGCTCGGGCGCCAGCTGACCGATGGCCCGGATGACGCCGCCGCGCACCCGGATGTCGGTGCCCGCCTGCAGCCGGGCGTCATCACCACGGGAACCCGTGATGCCAGCCGCTGCGCCCCGGATCAGCCAGTCGTCATTCATGCGCCTGCTCGCTTTCGTGCCAACCCTTCAACGCCCAGCGCGACAGCCCGGCCATCACTGCGAACAGCGCTACGCCTGCCACGGTGATGAGCGCCAGTGCCGCGAACATGCGCGGGATGTTCAGCTGGTAGCCCGCCTGCAGGATCTGGTAGGCCAGGCCGGTGCCGGTGCCGCCGGTGCCGGCCACGAACTCGGCCACCACCGCGCCGATCAGGGCCAGCCCGCTGCTGATGCGCAGCCCGCCGAAGAAGTAGGGCAGCGCCGACGGGATGCGCAGCCGCCACAGGGTCTGCCAGCGGCTGGCACGCTGCAACCTGAAATAGGCCAGCAGCCCGGTGTTCACGCTCTTCAGCCCCAGCGTGGTGTTGGCGATGATGGGAAACAGCGCCACCAGCGTGGCGCAGATGACCAGCGAGGCCGTCGGGTCCTTGACCCAGATGATCACCAGCGGCGCGATCGCGACGATGGGCGTCACCTGCAGCAGCACGGCATACGGGAACAGCGCGGTCTCGACGATGCGGCTCTGCACGAACGCGAATGCGATGGCCACGCCGAGCGCGATGGCGCAGGCAAAGGCCAGCAGCGTGATCTTCAGCGTCACCCAGAGCGCACCGAACAGCAGCGCGGCGTCTTCCACCAGCGTCTGCGCCACGCGCAGCGGGCTCGGAACGATGAAGGGCGGTACGTCGAAGGCGACCACCAGGCCCTGCCACAGCGCCAGCAGCAGCACCGCCAGCACGGCCGGCCAGAGCACTTGCCCGCGGTTCATGCCGCGCTCATGCGGCCGGCGCGCTGGCCGCCAGCAGGCTGTGCTGCAGGCCTTGCGCGTGCTGCGCAAAGCGCGTCGAGACCCGGAATTCGTCGCCACGCGGGTAAGGCTCGTCGATGATGAACTCGTCGACGACCCGCCCGGGGCGTGCCGCCATCACGAGCACACGGCTGGACAGGAACACCGCTTCGTAGATGGAATGGGTGACGAACATCACCGTCAGCTGCTGCGCCTGCCACAGTGCCAGCAGGTCGCTGTCCAGGCGCTGGCGGGTGATCTCGTCCAGCGCCCCGAAAGGTTCGTCCATCAGCAGCAGCGCGGGTTCGGTGACCAGACCGCGCGCGATCGACACGCGCATCTGCATGCCGCCCGACAGCTCACGCGGCAGCGCCTTTTCGAAGCCGTGCAGGCCCACGCGCTGCAGGGCCTGCCGCACACGCGGCAAGCTGGCGCCGCGCGGCACGCCCGCCAGGTCCAGCGGCAGGCGCACGTTCGCCTGCACACTGGCCCAGGGCATCAAGGTGGGTTCCTGGAAGACGAAGGACAAGGCGCGCGCCGAGGCGCGCTGCACCGCGCCGGCGCTGGCCGGCAGCAGCCCCGCCACCATCTTCAGCAGGGTGCTCTTGCCGCAACCGGAAGGGCCCAGCAGGGTGACGAATTCGCCGGCCTGCACCTGCAGGCTCACCGGCAGGAGCGCGCGTGTGCCGTTGGCGTAGGTCTTCTCGGCGCCATGCAGTGCGACGACCACTGCAGCCTCGGGCACTTCCGCGACCGTCTGCGGGCTTCCCATGCCGGCGGGAAGAGCCTTCATGCCTGCAGCGTCGTCGTCGGCAGGATCCGGTTCAGGGCAGCACCTTCAGGTCCTTGACGAACTGGGTCGTGTAGGTCTTCTTCAGATCGACCTTGCGCGGGTCGAGCAGCTTCATCGCCACCAGCATGTCGTAGGTTTTCTTCATGCGTTCGTCGGTGATGACGCCCACGCCCAGCGTGGCGGCGTCGCCACCGAAGACCATGCCAGATTCCTTCATCGAACGCATGCCCACCGCAATCATGTCGTCCGTCATCGCCGGGTTCTCGCGCTTGATCAGGGCATTGGCGGCGGCCGGGTCGCCCTGCAGGTAGTCCTTCCAGCCCTGCATGCTGGCACGCACGAAAGCGGCCACCGCCTGCGGGCGTTCACGCACCGTCTTCTCCATGCAGACGATGGTGGTGGAGTAGGGCGGCCAGCCGGAATCGGCCAGGAGGAAGACGCGCGGCTTGGTGCCCGTCTGCTTCTCGATGGCGTAGGGCTCGCTGGACAGATAGCCCTGCTGCACCACGTTCCTGTCGGCCACGAAAGGCTGGATGTTGAAGGTGTAGGGCCGGGTCTGGCTGTCCTGCAGGCCGTAACGCGTCTTCAGCCAGGGCCAGAACGAGGTCTGCGAGGCGGCGCCGATGAGGATGGTCTTGCCTTTCAGGTCCTCCAGCCGGTCGACCACGCCAGGGTGGCCGATGAGCACGGCGGCGTCCTTCTGGAATGCCGCCGCCACCGTCACCACGGGAATGCCCTGCTCCCAGGCCTTCATGGTCTGCACGTCGTAGCCCATGAAGCAGTCGATCTGGCCGGCCGCGAGCAACTGCATGCCGTTCACCTGCGGACCACCCATGCGCAGCGTCACATCGAGCCCGGCCGCGCGGTACAGGCCACGGGTCTGGGCTTGATAGAAACCGCCGTGCTCGGCCTGCGCATACCAGTTGGTCATGAAGACGAACTTCTGCTGCGCCGGGGTGATGCCGGCGGCCAGCAGGCCGGCCAGGCCCACCATCAGGCGCGGCAGCAGTTGGCGAAGGCGATAACGCATCAAGCAAGCCTTATGGGTGGGACCGGAAGTTGTGAACACGTGCAAGCGGTGTGCCAATCGATTGCGCTGGGACTGCGCCTGGGTGAGGCCGGCTCCTTGAGCGCATCTTAGGGCGCAGAAACCGGCGCTGCACAAGCGCTTACCTTTTGGCGCAGGGGTTCACGGAACCGAGGCATTTCCGCTTCACGATGACCCTGGGGCGTTCGGGGTCTATGGCCATGCCGGCGCCGCACCGCCCACCACCAGCCGCCCGACACAACCCCTATCCACAAGGAGACCGCAGATGCCCAGCTACAACCTGAACGTGAACGGCCAGACGCACAACGTCACCGTTTCCAGCGCCGACATGCCCCTGCTCTGGGTGCTGCGCGACACGCTGGGCCTGACCGGCACGAAGTACGGCTGCGGGATCGAGATCTGCGGCGCCTGCACGGTGTGGATCAACGGCAAGCCTGAAAAGTCCTGCGATGTCGATGTCTCTTCGGCGGCGGGCAAGCAGATCACCACCATCGAAGGGCTGTCCGCCGACGGCAGCCACCCGGCCCAGCTGGCCTGGGTGGCCCATCAGGTGCCGCAGTGCGGCTTCTGCCAGTCGGGCATGCTCATGGCCGTGGCCGGGGCCATGAACGGCGGCAAGCACGGCAGCGAGATCGTGTCCGAACTCGACAACGTCTGCGTTTGCGGCACCTACCAGCGCATCAAGCAGGCCTGCGCCGGGCTGTGAGGGTGGACACGACCATGGACCACACCCCGAACGACACCACGATCTCGATCGACCGCCGCGCCTTTCTGGGCAGCAGCGCCGGCCTGACGCTGGCCATCGGCCTGCCGGTGCTGGCCGGGGCTGGCGCCGCCACGGCCGCCGGCACCAGCACCGCCGTCAACACCTGGTTGACCATCGGCACCGACGACAGCATCACCTTCACCATCGGCTCGTCCGACATGGGCCAGGGCTCTTTCGCTGGGCTCGCCCAGATCCTGGCGGAAGACCTGATGGTCGACCCGTTGCGGGTCCGCCTGGTGCAAGGCGGGCCCACCCTGACCAACCCGGCACCGGTGGGCAGCGCCATCAACACGGTGGGCAGCGGCGTCATCCGCAACAACCTGTGGCGGCTGCGCGATGCCGCTGCCATCGCCCGCGAACTGCTGGTGAGGGCCGCGATGGTGCAGAGCGGTACGCGCTCGCGCGACGCGTTCAGCGTCGCGAACGGCGAGGTCGTGAACCTGCGCTCGGGCCGGCGCTTCAGCTACGGTTCCCTGGCCGCCACCGCCGCCACGCTGACACCCCCGACCAGCGCCACGCTGACCCAGGACTTCCAGCAGATCGGCCGCACGCTGCCGCGACAGGACATCCCGTTGAAGGTGAATGGCAAGGCCGTCTACGGCCTCGACGTGCGCCTTCCGGGCATGGTGTATGCGGTCATCCGCCACTGCCCCAGTCTCGGCGGCACCCTGGCGCGCACGCCGGCCGTGCCGGTCGGCATGCTGGCCGTGGTGCCGACGCGCGTGGCCGCCGGCACCGGCCGCGGGCTCGAGGCCGTGGGCAACGTCAACGCGGTCGCGGTGGTGGGACCGAGCACCTGGGACGCCTGGCAGGGCGCCAGGCGGCTGAGCCCTTCGTGGACGCTGCCGGCCAACGCGGCGCAACTGAACAGCGCCCAGTTCGTCGCCGATGCCCAGACGCTGCTGACCACCGCCACACCCTACGTCGCTGGCGCGGCCAACCCGCCAGGCACGGCCTACACCGTCGAAGCCAGCACGGCCAGCGCCGACGCGGCGCTGGCGGCCTCGGCCCAGGTGGTCGACGCCACCTACACCCTGCCCTACGTGGCCCACGCCTGCCTGGAGGTGCTGAACTGCACCGTCGACTACGTGCCCGGTGTGCGCTGCGACGTCTGGGCGCCCACGCAGTCGGCGCGCTCGGCGCTGACCGTGGTGATGGCGCTCACGGGCATGACCGCCGCCCAGGTCACCATCCACACCACTTTCCTGGGGGGCGGCCTGGGCCGTAAGGCCGAGGTCGACTTCATCAGCCAGGCGGTGCAGGTGGGCATGGCGGTGCAACGGCCCGTGAAGCTGATGTGGCCCCGCGAAGAGGACTTCACCCACGACCAGTACCGGCCGATGGCCGTGGTGCGGGTGCGCGGCGGCCTGGACGCCGGGCGCCAGGTGACGGGCTGGGTCTACCGCAACGTCTCCCCGTCCATCCTGGGCCAGCGCGGGTCGGTGCTCGCGCCGCGCGGCGACAGCCAGGGCTACGAATCCTCGCAGGACCTGCCCTATGCGTTCGGTGCACGTCGCACCGAATGGGTCAGCCACACGGCGCTCATCCCGGTGGGCTTCTGGCGTTCTGTCGGGGCGTCGATCAACACCTTCGCCGTGGAGTCGATGATCGATGAACTGGCCGCCGCGGCGGGTGAAGACCCGGCCCAGTTCCGCCGCCAGCGCCTGACCGACCCGCGCTGGCTGCGCGTGCTGGAACTGGCCATCGCAAGCAGCGACTGGTCGCAGCCACTGCCGGCCGGCAGCGGGCGCGGCATCGCCATCGGCCCCGCGTTCAACAGCATCGTGGCGCAGGTGGTGGAGGTGTCCAACGTCACCGCCACCAGCCTGCGGGTCAGGAAGGTGACCGTGGTGCTCGACGCCTACTGGGTGGTCAACCCCGGATCGGTCGAGGCCCAGCTGGTCGGCGGCGTGGTGCACGGCCTGAACGCCGCGCTCTACGGCCAGCAGACCTTCAGCAACGGCGCCGCGGTGTCCAGAAACTTCAATCGCAACCGGATGATCCGGGTGCAGGAGATGCCCAGCGTGAACGTGGTGCTCGTGCCCAACCCGCCGGTACCCGATCGCAGCGTGCCCATCGGCGGTGTCGGTGAGCTGGGTGTGCCGACCTTCGCCCCGGCACTGGCCGGGGCGGTGTTCAAGGCCACGGGACGGCGCGTGCGAACCCTGCCCTTCTTCCCGAACGCGACGATGTCCGACTGACCCCCCCGACGGACGTTTCGGCCAGGCCCCGGCGAGGGGATACTCGTCGCGCTTCGTGCCCGTCACCGTGACCCCGTCCGTCGACTCAGCCCCACACGCGCCGCCCTCGCCCCCCACCCTGCACTGGGGGCTGGCGGCGCTGGTCTGCCTGGTGCCGCTGCTGGTGACCCTGCTGCTGCACCTTGCGAGCCAGCGCGCCACGCCCGCCGGCCCCGGCGGCGTGATCTCGCTGTCTCAGATGCTGGTGGTGGAACAAGGCGGCCTGGCGCCGCCCGACGCAGCCGCGCAGTCGGCAGCGGCGGCGGCCAAGCTGCCGCTGCACATGGGCCGTAACCCGGTGCGCCAGCCGATGTGGCTGGTGCTGCCTTTCGACCTGGCGCAGATGCCCGGCGAGGCCTGGTCGCTGCGCATCGTGCACCGCCGCAACCTGCTGGTCTACCTGGACGGGAAGCTGCTGGCGCAGTCGGTTCCGCCCGACCAGATCGACCAGCGCAGTCCACACCTGAGGCTGGGCAGCCAGAGTTTCATCGTCAACGTGCCGCCGGCCTGGCTGGCGCCGGGTCCGCATCTGCTGCAGTTGCGGCTCGGCGCCGCCGAACAGCCCAGCGTGAGCAGCGTGCACCTGGGGCCGGCCCCGCAGATCTCCGAGCTCGACGAAGGCCGGGACCTGTGGATGGCCCTGCGCGGCATCACCGCGCTCGGTGCACTGGTCGTGGGCCTGTTCCTGGTGGGGGTGTGGCTGGCCCACCGCGAGGCCCTGGCCTATGCGCTGGCCGGCGCCCACCTGCTGCTGCTGGCGCTGCTGCTCAGCCCCTACCTGCTGCATCAGCAGCCCCTGCCCAGCCCGTGGTGGCGCATGCTGCTGGACATCGCCGACGTCTGCGCCAAGGCGCTGCTGCTGGCCACCGTGGTGCGCCTGGCGCGGCCCCACGACGCCTGGGGCATGCGGGTGGCCGGTGGCTATGCGCTGCTGGGTTCGTTCGTCGACGGCAGCGCCGCCGCGCTCTACCTGCCCTGGAACGACTTCGGCAGCGTCTGGCCCTGGTGGGCGCTGGGCAGCCGCCTGGCCATCCTGGTGCTGGCCACGGCCCTGGCGCTGCGCGACCTGGCGCGCTGGCCGCGCTTCGAAGGCGTGGCCACGTCCAGTCTGGTCGGGCTGTCGCTGTGCATCTGGGTCTACGTCAGCTTCTTTGCCTTGATCGCCCCGGGCACCAGCAGCGTCGTCGACCTGAACGTCGTCGCCCACGCCGCCTGGGTGCTGTGGATGGGCAGCCTGCTCTACCGCCACTTCGTGCAGACGGCGCGGCGCGAGCGCGTGCTTCGGCACGAAGCCGCCGAAGCCCTGGCCGAGCGCACGAAGGAGCTGAAGGCCAGCTTTGCCGCGCTGCAGGCCAGCGAACACCAGCGCATGGCCACCGCCGAGCGCGAGCGCCTGCTGCAGGAAATGCACGACGGCCTGGGCTCGCAGCTGATGACGGCCAAGATGAATGCCCAGACCGGCCTGCTCAGCAGTTCAGAGATGGCCACGGCGCTGGACGGCTGCATCCAGGAGATGCGGCTGACCGTCGACACCCTGTCGGTGGCCGACGGTGACCTGGGCCTGCTGCTGGCCAGTGTGCGTCACCGCGCCGAGCCGGGGCTGCGCGCCGCCGGGCTGACGCTGGCCTGGCAGGTGTCCGACGCGCCCTGCCTGCCGGCCCTGGAAGGCAGTGGTGGCCGCGAGCTGGTGCGCATCGTCCAGGAGGCCCTGAACAACGTGCTGCACCATGCGCAGGCCACGCGCGTGACGCTGAACAGCGAAGCCACCGCCGACGGCCGCCACATCGTCGTCAGCCTCGTCGACAACGGCCTGGGGCTGCCCGGAGGCCAGCCCCCGCAAGGCGGCCGCGGCACCCGCAACATGCAGCAGCGTGCACAACGTCTGGGCGCCCACGTGACCTGGCACTCACCGGCTGGCGGCTGGGCGCACGGCCTCGGCGGGCCGGGCACCGAAGTGCGCATCGAGCTGCCGACGGGGCGGGCCTTCAGCGCCTGAGGCCGCCGCCGGTCAGGCTTGGGGCACTCAGAACAGCTGGCCCACGTTGAACAGCGTCAGCACTCCCAGCACCGCGAAGATGGCCGCGGCAAGGCCGTGCACCAGCTTCATCGACAGCTTGCGTGCCACCCTGTCGCCAAGATAGACCGCCGGTACGTTGGCCAGCATCATGCCGAGCGTCGTGCCCGCCACCACGGCCACGAACTCGGCGCTGTAGCGGGCGGCCAGGGCCACGGTGGCGATCTGCGTCTTGTCGCCCATCTCGGCCACGAAGAAGGCCAGCACGGTGGTGCCGAACACGCCGAAGCGCGGCGTGCCCGCCACCACGGCGGTGTCGTCGACTTTGTCGGGCAACAGCATCCAGGCGGCCACCGCCAGGAAGGACAGGCCGACGATCCAGCGCAGCACGTCGGGCCCGAGTTGCGCCGACACCCAGGCGCCGACCGCGCCGGCCAGCGCGTGGTTGGCCAGGGTGGCCACCAGGATGCCCGCGATGATGGGCAGCGGCTTGCGAAAACGCGCCGCGAGCAGGATGGCCAGCAGCTGCGTCTTGTCGCCCATCTCGCCCAGGGCCACGACGCCGGTCGACACCAGAAATGCTTCCAAAGCTTGTTCTCCAAAGGGGGCCGGCAGGAACCGATGGACCACAGCGCACCCCGGCCCGACCGGCGGCGTTGTGGTCAAAGGTCTTGCCAGGCTTCAGTGAGCCGCTCGCACCATGGCCTGCGGGCCAAGTGTGTTGATGCGAGCCGTCTGCCGGTGGGCAGGGCGGCTACTCCCCAATGACGAGTTGCCCCGAGTGTAGGCCCGCGGGGCCGGCGTTCAGAACACCGCGTGGTCGCCGCGCTCGACGCCGGCCTCGCCCCTGAGCATGCGGGCGTAGTGGTCACGCAGCGTGTCGCTGCCGGTGCCGGGCGTGGCGGCGGCGTTGTAGCGGCCGCTGGCCGGGTCCCAGACGAGCATGGATTCCGTGGCGTAGTAGCGACCGATGCGCGCCAGCTCGGCCTTGGCCGCCAGCGCCGGCAGCACGCGGCCGGCGGTGCCGAGCACGCCGATGATCATGTCCAGCAGGGCCACCGGCACCCGCTTGAAACGCGCTGGCCGGCCGGCCAGCGCGAACAGCATCTCGCCCTGCTGGCGCGGCGTCATCGCCTCGCCCGGGCCGCCGATGGGGAGGATGCGGTCGTGGCGGGCCGGGTCGGCCAGGCAGCCGGCCAGGTAGCGGCCCAGGTCGTCGTCGCTGATCGGCTTGCAGGCCGTGAGGGCGCCGTCACCGAACAGCAGGAAGGGCCGCCCTTGCTGCACCCGCGCCACCTGCCCCGACAAGGACTTGAAGAAAGCCGTGGGGCGCACGATGGAGTAGGTCAGGCCGCTGTCGATGAGCGCCCGTTCGAAGGCCAGCTTGGCCTGCTGGAAGGCCAGCAGCGGCTTTTGCACGCAGATGGCCGAGAGCAGCACCATCTGCTGCACCCCCGCGGTGCGCGCAGCGGCCAGGGCCTGCACATGGGCGGCGTGGTCGATGGCCCAGGCGTCCTTCGGCGCGCCGGTGCGCGAAGCTAGGCAGGACACGAGCACGTCGAAGCGCTCGCCGCGGAAACCGTCGCGGGCGAGCGATCGGGGGTCGCAGACGTCGCCCTCGCGCAGCTCGGCGCCCGGCAGCAACTGCGCCAGATCTCCGCGTCCGAGCCGGCCGCCGACACCGGCACGCGGGCGCACCAGGCACACCACCTCGTGGCCGGCCGCCACCAGGGCGCGCACCGTGGCCTGGCCGATGGTGCCGGTGGCCCCGAGCATGAAGATGCGCCGGGGGATGGAAGCGGGACAGTCGAAACGCGAAGGCATGGCCCCGCAATGCTAGGGCTGAACGCCCCAGCCGGCCCTCACCGCCTCAGGCGCCGGGGCCCGCCTTACCACGCGCGTGCAGCTTCAGCATCAGCCGCGCGTACTCGAGCTTGGCGTGCAGTTCCTGCAGCTGCGTCTGAAGTTCCTGCCATTGCGCGACCTGCATGGCCATGGCATTGACCAGCGCTTGCGCTTCCGAAAGAGATGGGGTGGGCTTGTCCATGCCGTGCATGATCGACCCGGCCCGCCGCGGCGTCGACCCTGCGACTGCGGGCATCGGGCCGCTCATCCGCGGGGGTGGCCGCTGTGCGCCGGCCGACCTGGCCGCTGCAAGGGGGTCCGGGGTCCTGTAGGGTCGCGGCCAGACTGCCTTCAGACCCCATGCTCTCAGTGTCCCTCGGCCCCCTGGCCTTCCCCGTGGCACCCCTGCCGGTGCTGGCAGCGCTGTTGCTGGCGGCATGGATGGCGCGCCGCCGAGGCGCCCGCGCCGCTGCGCCGGAGGACGCCGCGGCACGCGCAGAGTCGGCCGTGTGGACGGCGGCGCTGGCGGGTCTGCTGGCGGCACGGCTGGCGCACCTGGCCGTGCACTCCAACGCCCATCTCGACACCCCCTGGGCCGTGCTCGACATCCGCGACGGGGGCTGGCATGCGGGCGCGGGCTGGCTGACGACAGCGGCCGTGCTGGCCTGGCGCGCCGCCCGGGCCGCCACCCTGCGGCCGGCCCTGGCCATGGCCGTCGCGGCCGGCCTGGCGGTGGGCCTGGGCGGCCAGCTCGCGCTGCAATGGGCCCGGCCCGGCGGCCAGGGTGCCGCCGCTCCCGCCGTGGCGCTGCAACCGTTGTCGAACGCGGCCGGGTCGCCGCTGCTGGCCGACCTGGCGCGCGGCCAGCCCACGGTCGTCAACCTGTGGGCCACCTGGTGCGCGCCCTGCCGCGCCGAAATGCCGATGCTCGCCGCCGCACAGCAACGCCATGCCGACGTGCGTTTCCTGTTCGTGAACCAGGGCGAAAATGCCGCCATGGTGAACCGTTATCTGCGGCGCGAGGCCCTGCCGCTGCGCGACGTGTGGCTCGACGCCGACAGCGCGGTGGGCGCTGCCGTGCAGTCCAGCGGCCTGCCCACGACGCTGTTCTACAACGCCCAGGGGCGCCTGGTCGACGCCCACATGGGCCTGCTCAACGCGGCTTCGCTGCGCGCGCGGCTCCAGGCGCTGCAGGCCGACTGAAGCCCGCCCTGCGGGCGCCAGGCGCGCCGCTTCAGCGCGGCGCCTGCCCGGCGAACTTCTCCACGCGCTCGGTCGGCCCCGACACGATGAGCAGGTCGCCCGCCTGCACGCGGCTGTCGGGGGTGGCGAGGCTGAAGTCCTGCCCCGGCCGCTTGATGCCCACCACGGTGACGCCGAACTTTTCGCGCACGCCGCTCTCGGCCAGGCTGCGCCCGAAGGCGAGCGCCGGTGCGTGGATCTTGGCGATAGCAAAGCCGTCGTCGAGCTCGATGTAGTCGATCATCCGGCCCGAGATCAGGTGCGCCACCCGCTCGCCCATGTCGGCTTCGGGGAACACGACATGGTGGGCGCCCATGCGCTGCGCGATCTTGCCGTGGTCCTCGGTCAGGGCCTTGACCCAGATGTCCTGCACACCCAGCTCGGTCAGCACCATCAGCGTCATCAGGCTGGCGCCCAGGTTGTCGCCGATGCCGACGATGGCGTGGCGGAAGTCGGCCACGCCGAGCTGGCGCATCACCAGCTCGTTCGTCGCATTGGCCTGCACGGCGTGGGTCAGGCGGTCGGCCCAGGCCTGGACCGGGTCGGCATCGCGGTCGATGCCCATGACGTCGTGGCCCAGGCTGACCAGCGACTGCGCCACGGCCCCGCCGAAGCGGCCCAGGCCGATGACGACCACGCTGTCGCCCTGGGCGAACGCGAACTGCTCGCTGAACAATTTACCCAACAATCGGATGCTCCTCAGGGTAGCGATAAGGCATGCGCCGCTCACCCAGCGCCAGCGACGTGGCCAGGGTGATGGTGCCCACCCGCCCCACGTACATCAGCAGCACCAGCGTCAGCTGGCCGGCGGGCGGCAGTTCGGCCGTGATGCCGGTGGACAGGCCCACCGTGCCGAAGGCCGAGATGACTTCGAAGATGACCTTGTCGGTGGGCAGGTCGGTCACGATCAGGAGGCTCATCGTGCCCAGCACGACCAGCGTGCTGCCCAGCACCAGCACCGTGATCGCCTGCCGCTGCGCCGCCGTGCACACGCGGCGGCCGAAGGCCTCGCTGTCGGGGCGGCCGCGCACCTCGGCCACCACCAGCAGCACCAGGATGAACACCGTGGCCACCTTCACGCCACCGGCGGTGCCGGCGCTGCCGCCGCCGATGAACATCAGCAGGTAGTGCAGGGCCCAGCTTTCCTGCGTGAGCTGGCCGATGTCGACGGCATTGAAACCCGCAGTGCGCGCCGACACCGACGCGAACAGCGCTGCCAGCAGCTTGTCGCCCAGCGCCATCGGCCCCAGCGTCCCGGCGTTCGACCACTCGAAGACCAGCAGCGCCAGGGCCCCACCCACCACCAGCACGGCGCTGCCAGTGAGGGTGAGCTTGGTGTGGAGAGACCAACGCTGACGGGTCTGCTGCTTGGCCCGAATGTCCTGCAGCACCGGGAAGCCGATGCCGCCGATGACGATGCCCAGCATCACCGGTACCAGCACCCAGGCGTCGGTGGCATAGCGCATCAGGCTGTCGGCATGCAGCGAGAACCCGGCGTTGTTGAAGGCCGAGATCGCGTGGAAGATGCCGTTCCACGCCGCTTCGCCCCAGGCTTGGCCGTGGCCGTAGTGGAAGCGCGCCGTCAGCGCCGCGGCCAGCGCTGTCTCGCATGCCAGGGTCACCACCAGCACCACCTTGGCCACGCCCGACACATCGCCGAGCCCGATGCTGTGCGTTTCGGCCTGGGCCAGCATGCGCGTGCGCAGCCGCAGTGACTTGTTGACCATCAACCCCAGCAGCGCCGCCGCCGTCATCAGGCCGAAGCCGCCCAGCTGGATGAGCAGCAGCACCACGCCCTGGCCGAAGGGCGACCAGTAGCTGCCGGTGTCGACGACCCCCAGCCCGGTCACGGTCACCGCCGAAGCGGCCGTGAACAAGGCCGTCAGCCAGGGCGCCGACTGGCCTTCGGCCTGTGCCGCGGGCAGGCGCAGCAGCAGCGTGCCGATCAGGATCAGCAGCAGGAACAGCAGCGCAACGGTGCGGCTGGGGTGGAGCAGGCTTCTGGGCATCGTGGGGCAGGGTCGACGCCGCATTCTGGGCAGCACCCTGCGCGAGGCCAAGCCCCGGCGGCCGGTCTTCCGCGGCCTGATCGACGCCGGCACCCGCCGGCCCGACCTGGTGGTGCTGGACCTGGGCCTGCCCTATGGCGATGGCGTGGACTTCATCCGCGAGTTCCGCAGCTGGTCCACGGCGCCGGTGCTGGTGCTGTCGGCCCGGGCCGGCGAGACGGACAAGATCCGCGCTCTAGACGCCGGTGCCGACGACTATCTCGTCAAGCCCTTCGGCTCGGGCGAACTGCTGGCGCGCACCCGTGCCCATCTGCGGCGCCGGCTGCGCCACGCCAGCAGCGAAGAGGCGCAGTTCAGCTTCGGCGACATCCGCATCGACCGGGCGCGGCGGCGGGTCTTGCGCGGGGGCACGCCGCTGCACCTGACACCCATCGAGTACCGGCTGCTGCTGCTGCTGACCGCCAGCCCCGACCGCGTCCTGACCCACCGCTTCCTGCTGCAGGAACTGTGGGGGCCGAACCATGCCGGCGACGCCCACTACGTGCGCGTGCACATGGGCAACCTGCGCAAGAAGATCGAGGCCGACGCCTCGCGGCCGCGCTGGCTGCTGACCGAAAGCGGGGTGGGTTACAGGTTCTCGGCCAACGCCGCTTGATCGACCGCTGCCTCGGGCTGCGGCGGGCCGCTGCACCCCAGCCGCTGCGCCACCTCAGGTTGCGCCAGCACTTCGCGCGCGTGGTCCAGACCCTGGCGCACGATGCTGTCGAAGCGCTTCCATTGCAGCAGGCCGACCTTGAACAGCGGCGGGTTCAGGTAGACATCGGTCAGGCGCCGGGCCTCGTCCTGGCGCGACACGCTGTAGAGGATGGTGGAATTGAGCAGCAGCGTCGGCAGTGACGGCAGGCGGTAGCGGCGCGCCCGCCGCGGCCGCAGCCGGTCGCGGAACAGCGCCCAGGGGCCGGGCATCTCGTCCAGGCGCACCCGGCGCCCCTGGCGCTGCCCCAGGTCGACCCCGATGACGCAGCCGATGCCGCGCCTGGCCTTCATCACGTCGACCGGGAAGTTGTTGAAGGTGCCGCCGTCGCACAGCAGGCTCCCCTTCAGCAGCACCGGCGGCAGCGCCCCGGGGATGGCGGAGCTGGCCAGCAGCGCCCGGTGCAGGGGCCCGCGCGTGAGCAGCTCTTCGCGGGCCATCGAATAGTTGGTGGCGATGCAGAAGAAGTTCTTCCACAGGTCTTCGGCATCGGGGTCGTGGCCGCCCACCAGGGAATGCAGCGCCCGCCGCGTGAGCATCCTGATGCGGCCGCCGCGGATCAGGCTGATCAGCGGCACCAGGTTGTAGTCGCCGGTGGGGTTGGCGCTGAAGGCCTGGCGGGCGATGTCGATCGTGCCTTCCAGCGGCTGATCGGCCGCCGCCAGCGCGGCCATGATCGAACCCATGCTGGTGCCGCCCACGCAGTCGATCTCGACGCCCTGCTCCTGCAGGGCCTGCAGCACGCCCAGGTGGGCGAAGCCGCGGGCGCCGCCGCCGGCCAGCACCAGCCCCACCGCCGTGCGGCTGAGCAGCCGCGCCAGCCGCGCCCGGTCACGCGCCTCGCCGGCGCGCAGGTGCACATGGTCGGCCACCGGCCGGCGGTCCAGCCACGCCGCCGTGTTGCGCGGGCTGCGGGTCTGCGGCGGGTGCACCAGCACCAGCACTTCAGCCACGCGGCTGTGTTCCGCCCGCGGCGTCACGCCCTCGTGTTCGATGGCGTGAATGGCCGGCGGCTGGGTGGCGTCGGCCAGCAACAGCAGTTCGTCGCTGTGGCGGCGGCACAGCCGGGTCCATTCGTCGTCGTCGGCATCGGCCACCAGCAGCACGAAGTCGTGGTTCGACTCGAGCGCGTCGAGTGCCAGCGAAAACGCGCCCGGCCCTGCGCCGCCTGCGCCGCCTGCGCCCAGCATGGCGCGGTCGGCCAGGCAGACGCGGCCATGGCGACCCAGGTCGACGGCCAGTTCGGCAGCGAAGCGGCCGAGGTCGACGCTGGCGGTGATGGCCATCAGGCCGATGGTCACGGGGGCCGCATGGCGCGCCGCCTGGTGCTCGGTCTTCAGGCGCTGGAAGATCTGCCGCGTGAGCGCCAGCGAGACCTGCGCACTGCCTTCGAGCAGCTGGTGGAAGTGGGCCTTGTCCAGCCGCACCAGCACCGAGTCGCGCACCGCCACCACGGTGGCCGAGCGCGGCTCGTCGGTGTAGAGGCTCATCTCGCCCACGACCTGGCCGCGGCCCATCTCGCGCAGCATGCGCTGGCTGCCGTCGGCTTGCCGCGCCAGTGCCCGCAGCCGGCCGCTGACGACGAGATACATCGCGTCGCCAGGTTCGCCCTGGGCCACCAGGGTGTCGCCGCCGGGCAGTTCGACCCAGCGCAGGTGGGTGCGCAAGAGCTCCAGCGTCAGCGCTGACAAAGGGCCGAAATAGCCCTGCAGCAGCTGCGACAGGAGGGCTTCTCTGGAAGGGTTGGCAGTCGTGGGCATGGCCGCGACTGTACGGGCGGCGGCCGGGCGCGGCGCCCACCATCATGCGGGCATGCGCACAATCCGCGCATGCAAACCATGCCGAACGCCAGGACCGTCAGCGAAACCCTCAACCCGGGCGTGCGCCGCCGCGAGGTGCTGGGCTGGGCGATGTACGACTTCGCCAACAGCGGCTACACCACGGTGGTGCTGACGGCGGTCTTCAACGCCTACTTCGTCGGCGTGGTGGCCGACGGCGCCAGCTGGGGAACGCTGGCCTGGACGCTGACACTGGCGCTGAGCAACCTGCTGGTGATGCTGGCCACGCCGCTGCTGGGCGCCTGGGCCGACGCGCATGCGGCGAAGAAGCGGCTGCTCGTGCTCAGCACGCTGGGCTGCGTGGCCGCCACCCTGGCCCTGTCGGGCGTCGGGCGGGGCGACCTGGCGTTGGCGGTGGCGGCCATCGTCGTGTCGAACTTCTTCTACGCCACGGGCGAACAGCTGACGGCCGCCTTCCTGCCCGAACTGGCGCGGCGCGAGGCCCTGGGCCGCGTGTCGGGCTGGGGCTGGAGCCTGGGCTACTTCGGCGGCATGCTGACGCTGGGCCTGAGCCTGGGCTACGTGCTCTGGGCTCAGGGCCAGGGGCTGCCGGCCACGCATTTCGTGCCGGTGTCGATGCTGATCACCGCCGTCGTCTACGCGCTGGCCTCGCTGGTGACCTTCACGCTGCTCAAGGAGCACGCGCAGCCGCAGCCGCAAGCGCGGGTACGTGGCGCCACGGCCGAGGCCTGGTCACGGCTGCGGCAAACCTGGCGCGAAGCGGCCCGCTACCGCGACTTCCGCTGGCTGCTGGCCTGCGCCGCGGCCTACCAGGCCGGCATCTCGGTGGTCATCGCGCTGGCGGCCATCTACGCAGCCGAGGTGCTGGGCTTCGAGCAGACCGAGACCATGGCGCTGATCTTCCTCGTCAACATCGCTGCCGCGGCCGGCGCTTTCGGCTTCGGCTACTGGCAGGACCGCATCGGCCACCGCCGGGCGCTGGCCTTCACGCTCTGGGGCTGGGTGGCCATGACGGCCCTGGCCGTGATGGCCACGACGCCCGGGCCGTTCTGGGCCGCGGCCGTGCTGGCCGGGCTGTGCATGGGGTCGAGCCAGAGCGCCGGACGCGCCCTGGCCGGGCTGTTCGCGCCGGCCGAGCGGCTGGCCGAGTTCTACGGGCTGTGGACCTTCGCCACCCGGCTGTCGGCGATCGCAGGCCCGGTGACCTACGGCCTCGTCACCTGGGCCACCAGCGGCAACCACCGCCTGGCCATTGGCGTCACCGGTCTGTTCTTCCTGCTCGGGCTGGCCCTGCTGCGCAAGGTGGACGTGGCGCGGGGGCAGGCCGCGGCGCAGGCTTGACCTCAGAGGCCCGGCCCCATGAAAAAGGCCCTGGCAAGAACCAGGGCCTGATGACGCGAGTGCGGCGCGTGGCCGCCGGCGTCTCGGTCAGTCCTTGCGACGGCGGGCCATGAAGCCCACGACGCCCAGGCCGGCCAGCAGCAGTGCGTAGGTGCCGGGTTCCGGCACGGCGGCGGCCAGCACCAGGTTGTCGGCGCTGGGCCACAGGAAGGAACCGTCCGCAGGCTGCACCGAAGTCAGCGATGCCGACAGGATGCCGGTGGTCGAGACGAAGCCCAGGAAGCCGGTCTGGGTGGCACCCACGATGGTCTGGGTCACGGTGCCGCTGGCATCCCTGGCCGTCAAAACCATGTCGCCTGCGGCGAACAGGCCGCTGATGTTGCTGCCGAAGAAGTTGCCGCCGAAGCCCACCACGGCCGGCGAGATATTCCTGAACTCGACCGTGTCGGTGGCGGTGTTGGTCGACAGGAACGGGTTGGCAGTGGTGCCACCACCAAAGAAGTTTCCGGCCGGGCCGGCGTCGACGGTGTAAGAGTAGATGCCCGCACTGCGCGTCAGCGGGCTGGGTGTGGCTCCGGTGATGCTGAGGCCGGCGAAGGTGTCGGTCCCGGGGCTGGCCGTGGCGGCGCTGAACGCGGCCAGGCTGGTGTAGACGGTGATGGCCGCCTGCGAAGCGCCTGCCGCCGCCATCAGGGCGGCAAAAGCCACCGGCTTGACGAGTGAAAACTTGGAGAACATCGTGACTCCCAGAGGGGGTGGGTGACTTGGAAAGACGTGACAGGCCCGCTTCGGCGCTTGTCGTATCCCCAGTTTGTGCGGTCGCCCGGCGGTAGACAACCCCCCGAGGTGAGTGTGATCCTGGTGTGCTGCTTACAGTCTCCGGCATGGACAAGCTGCTGTGGGTGCTGCTGCCGATCGGCCTGGCGGGGCTGCTGGTGGGCGTGCTGGCCTGGCGGGGACGCCTGCCCCCGCGGCCGATGCTGAACGTCGCGTTCAGCCTGCTGCTGCTGGTGTATCTGCTGATCACAGCGGGCCTGGGCATCTTCTGGGTGGCCAATCAGCACCTGCCGGTGTTCGACTGGCACTACGTGTTCGGCTACGCCCTGTTGCTCCTGTTGCTGGTGCATCTCGGGTTCAACCTGCGCCAGATGCTGTTTCACCTGCGCCGCGGCCGGTCGTCCGCCCAGGGCGCCCCCGCGCCTGCGGGCCGTCGGCCAGCATTGGGGGCGTTGGGTGTGCTCGGACTGGGTGCGGCGGCCGGGTTGGGCTATTTCGTCGGTCTGCGCCACGGCCACACAGAATTGCGCATCGACGCCGGGGCAGGCAGCGGTACAGACGATGGAATAACCAGCGCCAACGCCAACGCCAGCGCCACCGCGCTGGCCGTGGTCGGGCAGTTTCAAGCCTTCTCCACCCACACCCGGGGCGGCGTGGTGCGCCGCGCCCCGGGCGCCGACTGGGGCGCGCCACCTCCTCCCTTCAAGCCGCCCCGCGAGGGGCTGCACCTGGCCCTGCCAGCACCCGGCAGCCGACAGACGCCGACGGCCGCGACGGGTGGGCTGGACAAGGCCGATCTCGCCAACCTGCTGTGGCACACCGCGGGCGTGAGCGCACGCAGCGGCGGCATCCACTTCCGCACGTCGCCTTCGTCGGGCGCGCTGTTCGCCACAGAGCTGTACGTTCTGACGCTGGACGTGGACGGCGTGGCCCCGGGTCTCTGGCACTACGACGTGCCCGGGCAGGCGCTGGTCCAGCTGGCAGCGGGCGCCGCCCAGCCGCTGTTGGCTGCAGTGGGCGCGCTGCCGACCGGCAGCCTGGCCCTGGTCGTGGCCACGGCCGTGTTCCGTCGCAGCGGCCACAAGTACCGCGACCGCACCTACCGCTACGTGCTGGGCGACCTGGGCCATGCCCTCGAAAATCTCCGTGTCGCGGCCCGGCACGCCGGCACCCGGGCGACGCTGCTGCAGGCCTTCGACGAGGCCGGCACGGCCAAGGTGCTGGGCATCGACGAGCAGGAAGAAGGCGTGCTGGCAATGATGCTGCTGCAGCGCCACCAGGCCGAACCACTGCCACCGCTGTCGACAGCGGCCTGGCACGTGCCGGATCTGGCCGGCGCCCGCCCCGCCACCCTCGACATCACCGACGCCATCCATCGCGCCACTTCGCTGCGCGCCGCCGCGCCGCCACGCGCCGGGGTTTCCCCGCCGGGCCGCGAGCCGGCGCCGGGGCCGGGCGGGGTGTCGTCGGCCTGGAAGCTGCTGAAGCCGGCCGACAGCCGGGTCGCCGACCCCTTGGCACTGATCGCCAGTCGCCGCTCCGTGCGCCGGTACAGCCCGGCGGCGCTGGCGCTGACCGACCTGTCCGCCGTGCTGGCCACCATGGCCCGCCCCGGGCCGCTGCTGTCGAATGCGGTGCGCACCGACGTGGTGGCGCTCCGGGTGGACGGGCTGGACGCCGGCGCCTGGCGCCATCACGCCGTGGCCCACGCGCTCGAAAGACGCCTGCACGACGCCGAACACCTGCGCCGCCGCGCCCGTGCTGCCGGCCTCGACCAGGACGTCATCGGCGGGGCCGCCGCGGTCATCGTGCTGTCGGTCGACCGCGCTGCCTTCGCCGCCGACCCCGCAGGCGCTGCCCGCGGCTACCGCCACGCCTTCCTCGAGTCAGGCCTGATGGGCGAACGCGTCTATCTGGAAGCCGGCGCACGCGGCCTGGGCGTCTGCGCGGTCGGTGCGTTCTACGACGACGAAGCCGCAGCCTTGGTCGGCAACGACCCGGCGCGGGAGTGGGTGCTGCACTTCGCCGCGCTCGGGCTGCCGGCCTGAAGCCCGGTTCAGGACGCCGTGGCCGCCTCGTGCGGGGTGGCGACTGAGTCGGCACTGCGCTGGCAGACGCCGCGGCCCGCCAGCTTGCCGGCGTACATCGCGGCGTCGGCCCGCTTGAGCAGTTCGGCCAGCTCGCTGCCGTCCTGTGGCGCCAGCGCATAGCCCACGGTGAGGCCGACGCTCAGCTGCAGGCCGTCCACTTCCACCGGCTCGACCACCGTGCGCAGCAGCTTGTTCGCCACGGCACGCGCGTCGGTCTCGCTGCCCAGCGGCCCGGCCACCACCACGAACTCGTCGCCACCCAGGCGCGCCACCACGTCCTGGCTGCGCACCGCCGACCGCAGCCGCTGGGCCAGGGTGCGCAACACGGCGTCGCCGATGTCGTGACCATAGGTGTCGTTGATGGGCTTGAAGCGGTCCAGGCCCATCAGGAACACCGCGTAGGCCCGGCTGGCGTCGCCGCGGGTCAGCAGGGGCTGGGCGGCAGCTTCCAGGCCACGGCGGTTGAGCAGACCGGTCAGGGCATCGGTCTGGGCCATGGTGGCGAGCAGGTCGCGTTCTTGCACCGCCCTTTCGCCGGCCAGCTGGCGGCTTTGGGTGCGCAGGGCCAGCACCATCATCCAGGTCAGCAGTTCCACCACCGTGCCGAACTGGAAGGCGTGAGAGGTCCAGAAGCCCACCGGCAGCAGGCCGCGCTGCAGCAGCGTGAAGCACAGCGCACAGGCGCCGAACACGGCCCAGCCGGCCAGCAGGTAGTGCGCCGCCCGTTCCCCCGACCGGGCCATGCGCCAGGCCGTGGGCAGGGCCAGCAGCAGCGGCACCGGGCTGAGCAGCACATTGAAGCGGTGCCCGGTGCTGTAGTCGATCAGGCCCAGCGCGAACAGCAGCAGCACCAGCAGCAACCCCCCGGCCAGCCCGCGCATGGTCAGGCTGAGCCAGCGGTTGCGCCGATTCAATTCGAGCACGGCGTCGACATACATGAAGGCGCTGCCCAGCCCCAGCAGCCCGGCCAGCAGGGTCATCTTCTGGCCGGCCCAGGCGATCTCGCCCCACAGGTGCTGCACGCCCAGGCCGTGATAGCTGACGAAGAACACCGCCGTACCCAGCACGTTCAGCGCGTACCAGAAATGAGCCGCCTCGCGCAGCGCCCGCCCCTGGGCCAGGGCATAGACGAGCAGGCAGAACAAGGCGCCGCCCAGGCCGCCCTGCAGCAGCTGCTCGCGCGACTCGTCCAGCCAAAACGCCTCGGGCCGCACCAGCCGTATCGGCACGATCAGGCCGCCCGTGCTGCGCACCACGGCCATCAGGCGATAGCGCTCGCCCGACTCCAGCAACAAGGGCACGGTCAACGCACGGCTGGCGACCGGGCGCAGGCTGAAGGGGTGGTGGTCGCCCAGCGTCCATTCCTGGCGCTGCCCGCCAGGGCCCAGCAACAGCAGTTCGACATGGTCGAGCGAGGGATAGTCGATCTCCAGCATCCAGTCGCCGCCGCTGCCTTCGGCCACGACCCACTCCAGGGCCAGCGCCACCGACTGCCGTTGCGGGCCCAGGTTGCCGGTGGCCGATGGCGCGGAACGCCAGCCCTCCGGTCCGTAGGGCAGGTTGCCCAGCGTCGTGCCTTCGGGCAGGCCGGTGCGCACCTGCAAGGCCTGCCAGACGGCTTCGGCCGTGAGCTTCGGCCCCAGCACCAGGCGCTGCGGCCCGTCGGCTTGTGCCCAGGCGGGCAGCAAGACGGCCAGCCACGCCAGCAGCAGCCACAGGCAGGCCTGCAGCCTGCGGCAGGCGGCGCCTGGGGCGAAGGGGCGAGAACGATTCACCGTAGGTTGATCGGACTCCCCAGGCGCATCTGAAGCCGAACTGAAGCGGGGCAAGCTGCGCCTGCCAGGCGCGGGCGGCTCTGTACCTCACGCCGTATCGGCCGACTTGCCCCAGCGACGGTGCGCCTTGGGCGCAGCCGCCGGAACCGCCGGAACCGCCGCAGGGGCCGGCAGGTCAGGTTGCGCCAGGCCGTTCAGGATGCCGCAATGCGCCGCGTCATGCACGCCGGCACACTGCTCGCGCAGCGCCTTCAGCTGCTTCTCGAGCTGCCGCAATTCGCGGATGCGGGCGGCGACATGCCCGATGTGCGCATCGAGCAGGGCATTGACCTCGCCGCAGTCGGACTGCGGCGCGTCCTTGAAGCGCAGCAGCGCGCGGATCTCGTCCAGCGTCATGTCCAGGCTGCGGCAATGGCGCACGAAGGCCAGCCGTTCGACGTGCCCGGGCCCGTAGATGCGGTAGTTGCCTTCGCTGCGCGGCGCCAGCGGCAGCAGGCCTTCGCGCTCGTAGTAGCGGATGGTCTCGACCGGGGCCCGGGCCGCCTGCGCCAGTTCGCCGATCTTCATCGTCATGCCCCTTTTCGTTCAGGTTGCGCCGCGTTGGCCCCGGGCCGCTTGACTCTGCAGCCGCTTCAGGGTTTCCAATCATCCCACCGACACCCGAAAGCCCCTCATGAGCACATCCTGCAGCAGCCACGGCTGCGCCAGCACCACGCCGGCCGCGGCCGCCAGTCCACGCTACCGCCGGGTGCTGTGGGCCGCGCTGTTCATCAATGCGCTGATGTTCGGCGTCGAACTCGCGGGTGGCCTGCACTCGGGTTCGGTGTCGCTGCTGGCCGATGCCGTCGACTTCTTCGGCGACGCCGTCAACTACGGCATCTCGCTGCTGGTGCTGGGCATGGCCTTGCGCTGGCGCGCCCGCGCCGCGCTCTTCAAGGGCCTGACGATGGGCGCCTTCGGCGTCTTCGTGTTGGCGCGTGCCGCCTGGTCGGCGGCCAGCGGCACCGTGCCGGAACCGATGACGATGGGGGTGATCGGCGCGCTCGCCCTGCTCGCCAACGTGGCCGTGGCGGCCATGCTCTACGCCTGGCGCGACGGCGACGCCAACATGCGCTCGGTGTGGCTGTGCAGCCGCAACGACGCCATCGGCAACGTGGCGGTGATGGCCGCCGCGCTGGGGGTGTTCGGCACCGCCAGCGGCTGGCCCGACCTGGCCGTGGCCGGCGTGATGGGCGTGCTGGCCCTGGCGGCAGCGCGCTCCATCGTCGGCCAGGCGATGGCCGAGCTTCGGCCGGTCAGGCCTGCTGCCCTCCAGCCCGACGCCGACGGGCCACCTGCCCGACCACGCCCAGACCGGCCAGCCACAGCGCCAGGGTTCCAGGCTCGGGAATCGACGCCACCGCAGCCACACCGGTGTCCGGAAAGTCGGTGAAGACGCCGTCCACGCCTAGGTTCATGTAGTAGGCCATTTCCTGCTGCGGGTTGGCAAAGCCATAGCCGCTGGCGTCGTTGCGGAAGGTGTAGGCGTGCACGAGCAGGCCGGCGGCATGGGCCGCGTCGATGACGCCCGTGCTGCCGTCGACGCGACGGTCGCGGATGGTGATGACGCCGTCGCCGTCGCGGTCGATGCCGTCGGCCACCGTCGTCACCAGGTAGGGCTTCCAGGGACCGATGCCGTCGGCGTAGGTCTTGATGAAGCCCAGGCCCGGCGCCGTGAGCATCTGGGCGAAGGTCAGCGTCCCGCCCGCGGCCACCACGTCGTAAGGCGCGCCGTAGGGTGCCGTCGGGTCGAGCGAGCCGTCGGGGTTGACATCGTTGGCGTCGACCAGCTGCACCAGCCGGATGTCGGTCAGCGTGTTCATGTACTGCAGGTTGCCGACTTCGAACGACTGGATGAACACCGGTGCCGAACCGCTGTTGCCATAGCTCGCGTGCAGGGTGCTGATGAGCTTGTTCTCGAACACCCGCGCGCCGAAGATGCTGTCGTGGAAGGTGGAGTGCTTCACCTCGGGGTAGATGCCCACCTGGCGCCCCGTGGCCGCGCTTTCGGCCTGGGCCAGGGTGATGATTTCCTGCAGCGTGGGGATCTCGTACAGCCCGTTGAACTGCTGCGGGCGGCTCGGGCTGGGCTGGATGGCGCGCATCGTCTTGATCTCGGCCAGCGTGAAGTCGCTGGCGAAGTAATCGGTGGTGGCGACGCCGTCGACCATCTTCGTGCTTCTGCGCTCGGGGCCAAACAGGCTGGCGACGTTGGTGGTGCCGCCGAGCATGGGTTCGTGGCGGGCGATCAGATGGCCGTCGCGGGTCATCACCAGGTCGGGTTCGATGTAGTTGGCGCCCATCGAGATGGCCAGCCGGTAGGCCTCGAGCGTGTGCTCGGGCCGGTAGCCCGAGGCGCCGCGATGGCCGATCACCAGCGGCGCGGCACCGGTCAGGGTGTTGTAGCCCTGCGCCTGGACCGCGGGTGTCCAGGCGGTGGCCAGCGTGGCCAGCACGCTCAGGGTGATGGAAAGGTTCTTCATGGCTCGGCTCCTGCGGGGTGGTTTGCAGGCGAGTGTCCGAGCGTGGCGTGGCAGTTGTGTGACCCTGGCGTGTCGGCGCCTGGCCACGAACACAGCTTGCGCCAGGTCAAGACGCTTCGTGCAAGGCCAGCGCACGCTGCAGAGATTCACCGCCCACCGCCCACCGCCCACCACCCACCACCCACCACCCGGGAGACTTCGTGCGCACCTTCGCAGCCTTCCTCATCGGCCTGACCGCTTCCTGCCAGGCGGGAGCCGACATCGTCTCCTTCAGCGCGCCACCGCTTTACCCCGGATTCAATGCAGGCGCCGGTTTCACAGCGACGCAGGCAGACGGAAACGCGGGGCACTTCTTCCAGAACTGGGAGGACCGCTGGCAGCTGACGATCGACGGGCGCGCGCCGGCGCTGCGCGTGGTCGTGGACGTTCCACAAGACCCTTCGATGTCGCTGTCGGTGGCCAGCGTGTGGCTCAGGGGTCCGGGCATACAGGCAGCGCTGCCCAGCTCGTTCACCTGGCTCAGCCCACATGCCGGCCTGAAGAAGTTCGAGTTGAGCTTCGACCGTGCCCCAGCAGGCCACTACACGCTCGATCTGGCCAGCGGGTCCAACGCCAGCGGGGCTTACTACATCCGGATCACCGAGGTCCCCGAGCCGGCGGCAGGCTGGCTGGCCCTGGTCGGCGCGATGGCCATCGGCTGGCGATGCCGAACCGTCATTCGGCGCCCGCGTTAGCGCGGACCCAAACGCCTGCGCAGACCGACCAGCGCACCCAAGCCAGCCAGCATCAGCAGCAGGCTGCGAGGCTCGGGTACAGCGGTGGCGATGTCACCCGCGCGCACGGCGACGACGTAGAGGCGGTTGGAGGCCTGGATGGAAGTACCCTGCATGCCAGTCAGTGCACGGAACCACCACGGGGACGCGTTCGGGTTCGGCAGATTGGGCGGTGCCAGGGTGGAAGCCCAGAAGAAGCTGTTCAGCCCGACGCCGTCGAACTGCCCGCTGAGCCCGGCATAGCTGGCGCCCACGGCGTTCCAGATGGACAGGAACTGGTTCAGCGTGCCGGCAGGCTGGTTGGCGTCCCCGGCGGGCAAGCCCCAGCCCGCAAGCCCGCTGGCGGCATGGCCGGCCGCAGCCGCCAGAGCCTGGGCGGAGCCCGCAGGCGCTGCCGGATCCCAGAATCCCGTGCCGACGCTCCAGTCGTTGAGGATGGTGATGTCGAGCGCAGCGCTGTAAAAGGTGCTGCACTTGTCGCCGCCCGACACGGTGCAGCTGCTGCTGGGCTGGCCATCGGCCAGACGCCCTTCGAAGGGTGTGGCGGCTCCGGCGCTGGCCAAGCCACCGCTCGCGAGGGCCAAGGACATTGCGAAAAACCGCATCTTCATCATGGCGTCGTCTCCCTGGCTGCGAGGACAGTCGGCCAGAGCCGACCCGTGATCGATCTTGCATGCCGACGCCGCGGCCCGGCTTGACGCAGCTCAAACTGCCCGATGCGCCCCTGCCGCGTCAGCCAGCCAGCGAACCCAACACGTCCGCTTCAGGCTGCTTGAGCAGCACCTTGATGAGCGGCGGCTCGAAGTGCCGCTGCACCGAGATCGCATAGAAGTTCTCGTGCAGGTCGGGTACGACCCCGTACTCCACCAGGCGACCGCTGCGCAACTCGTCCTGCACCACCACGGTGGGCAGAAGCGCCACGCTGTCGGAGTCGCGGGCCAGCAGGCGCAGCAGCGCCATGTCGTCGACCTCGGCGCGCAGTCGGTAGCGGATGGACAAGCGCTCGCACATCAGGTCGAAGCCGGCGCGGATGTCGTTGTCACGCCCTGGCAGCAGCAGCGGAACTTCGGCAAGTTCTTCGGGGAAGCGGAACTGGCGACGCTTCGGCCGCGGCTTGCCGACGAGGCTGACAGGTTGGCGCGCGATGCGCCGGCAGCGCCATGGGTCTTCGGCGCTGGCATGGACGCGGCGGTTGGACAGGACCAGGTCCAGGGTGTGGACGCGCAGTCGCGCCAGCAGGTCGACCAGGGTGCCCGACTGCAACACCAGCTCGACATCGGCACGTTCGAGCAGCGGCCGCAAGAAGTTCTCCTGGAAGTTTCGGGACAGCGTGGCCACGGCGCCGATGCGCAGGACCTGGCGTTCTTCGCGGCGGCCTTCGCGAAGCAATGCCGTCAGCTCGGCACCTGCCGTGAAGATCGACTCGGCATATCCCAGCGCCAGCCGGCCGGCTTCGGTGAGCTGCAGCCCGCGGCCCACGCGTGTGAACAGTGGCTGGCCCAGCTGCGACTCGAGCTGCCTGATCTGCGCCGAGAGAGCCGACTGCGACACGTGCAGCCCGGCCGCGGCACGGGTGAGATTGCCTTCCTTGGCAACCGACCAAAAGTAGTAGAGGTGATGGAAGTTCAGTCGCGACATCGCAAAAACCGTTCTTTTTTACAGCACGTATTGTGCTGAAGAATGCCTTTTACGGAATGCCGTCGCAGCGTCACAGTGTGGACATCGCATCGTCAACGGAGTTGGCCATGAACCTGTCCACCGACCTCACGACCGTCCTGCCGCTCTGGCATTCGGCACTGCTCATCGGGCCGGCGCTGGCGACCGCTGCGGCGGCGCTGTCTGCCAGCCCCGGAAGGGCGGCAGAGAAGGCCTGGCGCCATGCACGCTGGGCGGCTTCGGCGGCCGTCTGCCTTGCTGCGCTGTCGCTCGCGGCGGTGTTTGCGGGCTCTGCCGGAACGAACGCCGGCCTGCGCGCCGACGCCCTGGGCGGCGTCGTGATGCTGCTGGTGGCCTTCGTCGGATGGGTCATCGTGCACTACTCGCAGCCCTACCTGAATGGCGAAGGCGAGGAACGCCATTACGTGCGCTGGCTGATGGCCACGCTGGCCACCGTGGCGGTGGTCATCGTCAGCAACCACGTGCTGGTGCTCGCGCTGGCATGGACCGCCAGCAGCCTGGCGCTGCACCGGCTGCTCACCTTCTTCGGCGATCGGTCGCCGGCGGTGGTGGCCGCCCACAAGAAATTTGTCGTCGGCCGCATGGCCGACCTGTGCATGCTGGCGGCCACCGCGATGCTGTTCCTGGCCTTCGACACGCTGCGCATCGACCGGATCACGGCGCAGGCCGCGGCGCAGCCGCAGTTGCCATGGGCCGTGCAGGCCGCTGTGCTGCTCATCGCCTGCGCTGCGCTGCTCAAGTGCGCACAGCTGCCCTTCCACGGCTGGCTCATCCAGGTCATGGAGGCCCCCACACCGGTCTCGGCGCTGCTGCATGCCGGGGTGGTGAACCTGGGCGGGTTCGTGCTGATGCGCTTCGCACCGCTGGTGGGCGAGGCGCCAGCCGCACAGGCCCTTCTCGTCACGGCCGGCGCGGCCACGGCGGTGCTGGCGGCGCTGGTGATGACCACGCGCATCAGCGTCAAGGTGATGCTGGCCTGGAGTACCTGCGCGCAGATGGGCTTCATGCTGATGCAGTGCGGCCTGGGCGCCTGGGGCCTGGCATTGCTGCACCTGGTGGCGCACTCTCTGTACAAGGCGCACGCCTTTCTGGGCGCCGGCGGCGCCGTCCGCCGGGCCACGATGGTGCGGCTCACCCCGCAGGCCCGGGCACCCGGGCCGGCAGCGATCGTTCTGGGTGCCCTGGTCGGAATTGCGATGACGCTGTCTGCCAGTGCCGCTGTCGGCATGGTGGCGCCGGCGCATGCGGCCTCGCCTGCCATCTGGGTGCTGGCGGGCATCGTCGCGCTGGCCCTGGTGCCCCTGGTGCATGCGCAGTCGCTGCGGCTCGGCGGTCTGTGGCTGCCGGCGTTGGGCCTGGGCGCCTTCAGCGTGTCCCTGGCCTACTTCAGCCTGCACGCGGTGTTCGCGAGCTGGGTGCTGCCCGAGGCGGCCGCGCCGGCCACCGCGCTGTGGCTGGGCGTGGCACTGGCCTTCGCCGCCCTGTTCCTGTTGCAGTCGATCATCACCGTGGCGCCGCAGGGTGCGGTCGCCCGGGTTCTGTACCCCTGGTTCTACGGCGGCCTGTTCCTGGACGAAAAGTTCAACAGCATCGCCTTCGCCCTGTGGCCCCCGCCCGGGCCCACGCCAGCAGCAGCACCGCTGCCGGCAGCCGACGCCGCCCCCGCCCTCGACCACCCCACTGCCGGAGCCCGTGCATGAACAACGTTGCCGAAGCCCCCTTGCTGCAGGCGCAGCGCCTGGCCGACGACATCGCCACCGCCGCGGCGCGCGTGGCGCCGACCTGGCCCCTGGACGGGTTCATCGCCGTCAACCCTTACTGGGCGTGGGTCGACCGTCCGATGACCGAAGCCGCCGCCAGCTTGGGGACGCTGGCCGGTACACGGCTGACGATGCCCCGGGAATGGTTCGCCGAGCAATGGGGCCAGGGGCGCATGGCCCGCCGCCATCTGCAAGCCGCTGCCACCGCGGACCTTGCCGCAAGGGGCCCGAGCGGCGTCACCGAGGTCGGCGTGCAGGCGCTGGTGGCCGAACTCGAGACGGCCCTGCAAGGCCGGTCGCCAAGCCTGTCGCGCCTGCCGCTGATCACCGACCTGCGCGACCGCGGTGCTCCGCCGCGTCCGGGCGCGAGCTGGGCGGACGTGGTCACGCACCAGGTCAGCCAGCACTGCGCCGCCTTCTTCGACCGCCACCAGGCGAGCTGGACGATGGACCGGTCCCAGAGCCTCTACGACAGCTGGCGGTGGCAACTCGCGGCCGATCGCGGCCTGCCCTGGCGCTGCGGCCGCGCCGCCTTGCAGCAAAGGTTGGCGACGATGCCGCAAGCGCCGCAGTCGCTGATCGGCGCGGCGCTGGATGCCATGGCCGTTCCCGAAAAGGGCCGCGAGCCTTATCTGAGCGCGGTCCTGATGGCCATCGGTGGCTGGGGCGCCTGGTGCGCCTACGAGCGCTGGCAAGCGCGCCTGGAGGGCCACGACGATGACAAGATCGTGCACCTGCTGGCCATCCGCCTGGCCTGGGAGTGGCTGCTGCTGGACGATGCCGAGCCAGGCACCTTGCCCGCGGGCTGGGGCACGCGGTGGGAAGGTGCGGCAGCGGCGGCCAGTGCGCTGCAGCACGCCCAGCGCATCGACTGGCTGCTGCAGGACGCCGTCGAAACTGCCTATCGCGAGCCCCTCATCAAGGGCCTGAGCCAGGCGCCAGCCAGCACGGCGGCCGGCAAGTTTGCAACGACCCCGGCCGTGCAGGCGCTGTTCTGCATCGATGTGCGGTCCGAGGTCTTCAGGCGCGCCCTGGAGTCGGTCAGCCCGGCCGTCCACACGCGCGGCTTCGCCGGCTTCTTCGGTCTCTTCATCGATTACGAACCCCTGGGCAGCGCACTGCGCCGGCCACAACTTCCCGGGCTTCTGGCCCCGGCGCATTGCGCCACCGAGCAGGCAGCCAGCCCCAGTCTGGCCCAGGTGCTGGTGGCGAAGCGGCGCAACGCGCTGCAGTGGCGCCAGCGCTGGGCAGAGTTTCGCGGCGCGCCGGCGTCGGCTTTCAGCTTCGTCGAGAGCCTGGGTCTGCTGTACGGCCCCAAGCTGCTGGCGAGCAGCCTGCCTTCGACGACGGCGCCAGCGCGCTGGGAAGACGCCGGCCTGCCACTGGCCGACGCAGCGGCGCTGCGGCCCTGCCTGCCCCAGGCGGCCAGCGACCCGGCAGCCGCAGCCGCGATGGCCCAGGGCGTCCTCGGCGCGATGGGCCTGGTGAACGGCTTCGCACCCCTGGTGCTGCTGGCCGGTCATGGCAGCCGCAGCACCAACAACCCGCATGCCGCCGGGCTGGATTGCGGTGCCTGCGGCGGGCAGACCGGGGAGGTCAACGCCCGCGTGCTGGCCGACATGCTCAACCGGCCAGCGGTCCGCGTGGCGCTGCGTGGTCTGGGCATCGACATCCCCACGAGCACGCACTTCCTGCCAGCGCTGCACGACACGACCACCGACGAGGTGATGCTCTACGACACCGGAGCGGTACCGGCGGCGTTGCAGTCCAAGCTGGCAGAGCTGCGCGACTGGCTGGAAGCAGCCGGAGCGCTGGCCCGGGCCGAGCGCGCGCCGAGCCTGGGTCTGGGCGCACTGGCCAGCAACCCCGCTGCGTTGAAGCGCTCGGTGCTTGAGCGGGCCAACGACTGGGCACAGGTCCGGCCGGAGTGGGGGCTGGCCGACAACGCCGCCTTCATCGTCGCGCCACGCGCTCGCACCCGACACCTGAATCTTGCGGGCCGCAGCTTCCTTCACGACTACGACCACCGGCTCGACCCGTCACTGGGCGTGCTCACCCTGATCATGACCGCGCCGATGGTCGTCACGAACTGGATCAACCTGCAATACCACGCCTCGACGGTGGACAACCGCCGCTACGGCAGCGGCAACAAGGTGCTGCACAACGTGGTGGGCGGGCACCTGGGCGTATTCGAGGGCAACGGCGGCGACCTGCGCATCGGCCTGCCGATGCAGTCGCTGCACGACGGCAACGCCCTGCGGCACACGCCGCTGCGCCTGAGTGTTTTCATCGAAGCCCCGCGAGCGGCCATCGACACGGTGATGGCCGGCCACGCGATCGTTCGGCAGCTGGTGGGCAACGGCTGGCTGCATCTGTTCAGGATCGACCCGGAGACCAGCGCCGTCGAGCAGCATCGTCACGGTGCTTGGGCACCCATGAGCTAGCCAGGCCGCGCGGGCCTACTTCGGCAGCCCGTTCAACACCAGCTGCACGAACTGCTCGGGCTTGATGAAGCCCTGGCCCCAGGCGGCGTCGTAGTCGGCGGTGGGCTTGGCCGCGCGGATCTGCTCGTCGGTCTTGCCGCTTCGGCGCTGCTCGGCGATGCGCTGCGTCAGCGTGGCCAGCATCTCGCGCGTGCGCAGCAGGGCGGCCTTGTCGGCCAGCGGGCCGTGGCCGGGGATGATTCGCGTCTTGTCGCCGGCCAGCGCCAGCACGCGGTCGAAGGCCGCGATCATGCCCAGCGGGGTGCCGCCGCTGCCGGCGTCGATGAACGGGTAGCTGCCGTTGAAGAACACGTCGCCCATGTGCACGATGTCGCCGCCCTTGAAGTGCACGATGAGGTCGCCGTCCGTGTGCGCCGCGGGCACATGGAAGGCGTGCACTTCCTCGCCGTTGATGTGAAAGCTGATGGCGCCTGGCACGGTGACCACGGGCAGGGCCGCCTTGCTGCTGGCGGCCTGGCGTGCGGTGCTGCCGGCAAAGCTGATGACCTGGTCGATGGCCATGCGCCGGCGCACGTTGTCGTGGGCGACGATGAGCGCGCCTTCCTTGCCCAGCGCCTCGTTGCCGCCGGTGTGGTCGAAGTGGAAGTGCGTGTTCAGCACGAACTGCACCGGCTTCTTCGTGATGGCGGCGATGGCGGCCTTGATCTTCGGCGCCATCGGCGCGAACTGGTCGTCGATGAGGAAGACCGAGTCCTCGCCCACCGACAGGCCCATGTTGCCGCCAGCGCCCACCAGCATCCAGGTGGTGTCGTTGAGCTTCTCGGCCTTGATCTCGATCTTGCTGAAGTCCTGGGCGAATGCGCTGGCAGAGAGCGCAAGACCGAGGAGCAGGCAGGCTGTGGTCTGATGCCAGCGGGTGTGGGCGACGGTGATCTTCATTCAGGTCTCCATGGGAACGTGTCTCGACGACCCCGATGGTACGAGCCATCGCGCCAGCCTGTCGCCGGCGCTGCGGCACACTGAACCCACCCGTTCAGCCAGAGACCGCCCGCCATGCCCGCCACCCGCCCCGGTTCCCCGCCTCGCCCCGGTTCGATGAACCCGCCCGCGCAGCGCATCGGCCTCATCGGCCTGGGCACGATGGGCGGCATCATGGCGCAGACACTGGTCGCGGCCGGCCACGAGGTCGTGGGCCATGACCCGGTGGCTTCGGCCCGGGCGCGGCTGCGCCGCTGCGGCGGTCGGGCGCTCGGATCGAACACCGAAGTGGCAGAAGTGGCCGATGTCCTGTGGTGCTCCCTGCCCAGCAGCGCCGCCCTGCATGCGGTCGTCGATGACCTGCAGCGAGCCGGCAAGCCGCGCGCACGGCAGCTCGTCGTCGAGACCAGCACCCTGCCCCTGGCCGACAAGCTGGCCGCGGCCGCGGCCTTGCGCCGGCAGGGCCGGACGATGCTGGACGCACCCATCAGCGGCACCGCCACGGCCACGCCGGAGCAGGTGTGGGTGATGTACCTCAGCGGCAGCCCGGCCGCCTGCCGCGAGGCGGCGGCACTGGCCCGCGCCTTCACGCTGCAGGCGCCCCGCGTCGGCCCCCTGGGTGCGGGCACGAAGCTGAAGCTGGCCGCCAACCACCTGGTGGCGATCTACAACGTGGCCTATGCCGAGATGGTGAACCTGTGCCGCCGCATGGGGCTGGACCCGGCCATGGCGCTGCAGCACATGGGCCACAGCCCCTACATCGGCACCGGGGCGATGCGACTGCGCGTGCCGTTCATGATCGAGCGCCAATACGAGCCGGCGACGATGAAGATCGCGCTCTGGCAGAAGGACATGCAGGTGATCGGCGACATGGCGCGGTCGGTGCACTGCCCCACGCCGCTGCTGGACACCTGCAGTTCGCTCTACACCGCGGCCATGGCCATGGGGCTGGGCGAAGCCGACACCGCGGCAACGGCCGAAGTGCTGGCCGCGATGACCGGGCTGCCGGCCGTCAAGCCTGCCGCAGCCAAGCCAGCAGCAGGCCCGCGACGGCGCCCGTCAGCGCGGTGAAGGTGCAGACCATGCCGGCCAGGCGCCAACGCAGATTCTCGGGCTCGGCGCTCACGCCCACGGCGTGCAGCACACGCGACAGGATCAGCAGCACGCCGAAGGCATGCAGGCCGGCCGCCGGCGTGCCGTTCATCTCCAGCAACAGCAGCATCAGCAGCAGCAGCGGCACGTACTCGGCGAAGTGGCCATGCACGCGGACGGCGCGCTGCAGGCGGGGGTCGCCGCCGTCGCCCACCCGAATCTTCAGCTGCAGGCGCAGGCGCACCACCCGCATCGCCAGCACGGCATAGAACAAGCCCAGCAGGGCGGCGTACAGGGCGGTGGTCGGCACGGGCATGTGCAGGCGGAGTGCTCAGTGGGCAGCGGCCAGGCGGCTGGCCGCGAAATGGTCGGCGGTGAGCGCCAGGTCGGGGTGGCTGCGGGCTGTTTCCAGCACGAAGTCGACAAACACCCGGACCCGGGCCGGCAATTGCCGGTCGGGGTAGTGCAGGAAGAGCTGCAGGCCGCGCGGCGACAACTGCGGATGCAGCACCCGCAGCGCGCCTGCGCGCAGCAGCGGCAGTGCCGCCACCAGCGGCAGCTGCGCCACCCCCAGGCCCGCGGCGCTGGCGGCGGCCAGGGTCGCGAAATCATTGCAGACCAGCGCGCCGCCCACCGGCACCTGCACCAGGCCGGCGTCGGTGTGCAGCCACCAGGGCACGGTCTGGCTGCTGCCGGTGGGCCTCAGGCCCAGGCCATGCCTTCCGGCCATTTCAGAGATGTCGGCAGACTCGTCGTGCCGGGCCAGGAACTCGGGTGACGAACACAGCGCCAGCGCCAGGGGCCCGAGCGGGCGGGCGACGAAACCGGCGTCGTCGAGCCGGCCCACCCGAACACCGACGTCGAAGCGACCGGCCACCATGTCGCTGACCTGTTCACTGCACTCGATGTCCAGCACCACCTTCGGATAGCGGGCGTGGAAGGCGCCCAGGCTGGGCGCCAGGTAGCCGCGCACGAACGGCGACACCGCCGTGACGCGCACGGTGCCCGTGGGCACGTCGGCCCCGCCACGTGCGCTCTGGAACGCTGCGTCCAGCGTGGCCAGCGGGGCTTCGCATTGCGCCAGCAGCGCTACGCCCTCCGCCGTCAAGGCCAGCTGCCGAGTGGTACGCGCAAACAGGCGCACACCCAGTTGCGCCTCCAGGCGCGCCACGTTGCGGCTGACGGCCACGGCCGAAACCCCCAGCACCTCGGCAGCGCGCGCAAAGCTGCCACAGCGCGCCGTCTGCACGAAGCTGACCATGCCCCGCAAGCTTTCCATGCCTCGACCCCCCCGATCTCGTTGTTGTGCGCCGCATTCCTAACCTCGTGTCTGGGTAGAACTGACCGGCGCCTGCATTGTGGCGGGGCATGGCGCTTCCTAAAGTGGGGCGGTCTTCTCCACTCACACCCCTGACCCGCACCATGCCCCACATCGAACCGAACCCCCTGGCCATCGCGGCCGCTGCCGTCGTCGTCTTCTTCATCAGCTACGTCTGGTACACGCCGCTGTTCGGCAAGCGCTGGTCACAGGAAATGGGCCTGCCCGCCGACCACGGCCATGCCGGCGCCGCGCTGGCACGTGGACTGGTGCTCACCGCGCTGGGCGCGCTGCTGATGAGCATGGTGCTGGCCAGCACGATGGCGGTGTGGCAGCCCCAGGCATGGGGTCTGTCGGGCCCCGGCCCGGGCGTCGCCGAACAGGTGCTGTCGGCCGCCGGCTTCAGCTGGCTGGGCTTCGTGCTGCCGGTGCTGCTGCACCGGCTGGGCTGGGAAAAGCCGTCGTGGGTGCTGTTCGCCATCAACGGCGGCTACTACCTGGTGTCGCTGCTGGCTGCGGCCCTGGTGTTGCAGTTGCTCGGGTGAACCGGCATCACCTGCCAGCGGCGTGCAGGGCCGCAAACGCGCGCAGCTCAGGAAGGCTTCAGCCCCGCCAGGGCGTCGTCGGCAAAAGCCGTCCCGGCTTCCTCGTAGACATGGAACACCTGATCGGCGCCCAGCCGGCGCAGCACCTCGATCTCTTCGGGGTAGGCCACGATGGCCACGATGCGCCCGGCAAACGCCCGGTTGCGCAGCTGCGACAGCGCATGCACGTTGCCGGCGTGGCCGGGCATGGCCAGCAGCACCAGCTTGACGGAATCGGTCAGCAGCAGCTTGTCCCAGAAGTCGGAGTCCACGGCATCGCCTTCGATCACCCGGTGGCCGGCCGCCTGCAGCGGCGCCAGCTTGGCCGCGTTGCTGTCCACGCCCAGCACGCGCAGGCCGTGGCCTTCGATCAGGCGCAGATAGGCACCGGTGCCGATCTGCCCCATGCCCAGCACCACGGCGTCGACCTCGCCCACGCTGAGCGGCTGGTCGGTGGCGAGCAGTTGCTTGGCTTCCAGCGGCGCCAGCGGCCCCTTCAGCCGGGCGTAGATGCGCTCGCTGGCGGCGTTCAGGGGCGCCGCCAGCACGAAGCTGCCCGCCACCGCCATCGAAATGGCCACCAGCCACTCCGCCGACAGCCAGCCCGAGGTCACGGCCAGGGCGGCGACGATCAGGCCGAACTCCGAATAGTTGGTCAGCGACAGCGTCGACAGCACACCGGTGCGGGTGCGCAGTCCGAAGCGGATGAGCACGGCGTAGTACAGCGCGCTCTTCAAGGGCAGCACCAGCAGCAGCAGCAGCGCCATCAGCACCATCGACAGGGTGGGCAGCGCGCCCAGCCCGACGCTGAGGAAGAAGCCCACCAGGAACAGCTCCTTCATGTGGAACAGCGACTTGGCCAGGCCGGCGGTGGCCGGATGCGACGCCAGCAGCATGCCCACGATCAAGGCGCCCAGGTCGCCCTTGACGCCCACCGCCTCGAACAGGCCGTAGCCCACCACCAGGGCCAGGAAGGCACCGTACAGCACCTGCAGGTCGCCGTGGCCCACGCGGTCCAGCATCAGGCGCAGCAGCTTGGCCGCGGGCCACAGCAGCACCAGGCCCAGCGCCCATACCGAAGGCAGGCTGCCGGTCGAAGCGCTGAGGAAGATCACCGCGAACACGTCCTGCATCACCAGCACGCCGATGGCCACGCGGCCATAGAACGAACCCAGCTCGCTGCGTTCTTCCAGAACCTTCACCGCAAACACGGTGCTCGAAAAGCTGAGCGCAAAACCCAGCAGCAGCATCACCCCCCAGTCCAGCTCGCTGGCCAGGGCCAGCCCCAGCAGCTTGAAGACAAAAAGCACGCCGGCGAAGAGCAGTGTCGAGCCGACGATGTGCAAGCTGGAACTGGCCCACACCTCCGGCCGCAACAGCGTGCGCACGTCCAGCTTCAGGCCGATGGTGAACAGCAGCAGCGTCACGCCCAGATTGGCAATCGTGTCCAGCGCAGGCGTGCGCTCGAATCCCATGGCGTTCAGGGCGAAGCCCGCAGCCAGGAAACCCACCAGCGGCGGCAGGCGCACCAGCTGCACCGCAAAGCCGGCGGCGAACGCCAGCGCAATCATCATCGGCTCCATAGGCACCCAGCGGCACGGCCGCGTCGGGGCCGGATGGCGGCGGATGCTAAAGGCTGGCCTGCCGAAGGGCGAAGCCGGCAGGGGAAGCCCCAGGCAAGGTGTGCGCAAGGGCTGGC
>JANOBX010000166.1:0-24687 GCA_031411875.1 Burkholderiales bacterium
ACGGCCGTGGCATAATCCGAGGCTTACCGGAACACCGGTGCAGGCGTGGCTTCATGAGTTTCGAGGCCCGCCGCCAGAGATTCCGGGCGGTTAGCTCAGCGGTAGAGCACTGCCTTCACACGGCAGGGGTCGCAGGTTCAAACCCTGCACCGCCCACCAAGGTTCAGCTTACGAATCAACGACTTACGCCACCTTCGGGTGGCGTTTTCATTGGGGGTAGGCCAAACGCAGGCGAAAGCGCCCCTCAGCCGAAGTTTTCAGGCGCTGGTGACAGGGGTCACCCAGAACCCGCGGGCCGTTTCGTCAAGTCGGGTTTCGAGCATGTCCCATGCGAAGCTGGTGCCACGCACGACGTGACCGAGGGCGGCAATCGGCTCTTGCAGCTCAGCCGTGAGGCGACCGATGTCGCTCCACTTGAGGCCTAGCTCAGCGATGTCGACCGCCTTGAGGCTGCCGGCGACGAAGTCGACGTCTGTGTGAGCAGTGATCTTGTTTCGCACGACTCTGCACGCGCGCACAGGTTCTCGGCCTTGGCCACCGAGGCCGCAAGTAGCGGCAGCCGCCGAGCAGGTTTCGGCATCGATGCGGCGGGCAAGTCGGTGCCAGCCAACGCCGGCGTGGGTGCCAGCGCAGCCAGTGTCAACGCGGCGCAGACCAGAGCAGGAAATTGCTTCATCTGGGCGATGGTTCTCAAAGCAGTGCCCACTTCAGATTGATCCGGAAGCTGCGAGGGCTTCCTGTTCGGCGCGCCGATGACGCCCGGCGCACTGGAGCACGGGCTGATGGAACGCCGCCAGGCCGCCCTGGCCTGACGCCGCAAGGACGTCGCGTTTTCGCTTGCCCCCTGCGCCCGGGGCACCGTCAGGTCTCGTAGCAGTAGCCCACACCGTAGACCGAGCGGATCCGGTCGCTGCTGGCGCCGGCTTGTTCGAGTTTGCGCCGCAGGTTTTTCACGTGGCTGTCTACCGCACGTTCGGTGACGGCCCGGCCTTCGCCGTGCAACAGGTCCAGTAGCTGCTGGCGTGCAAAGACCCGCCCTGGCTGCGCCGACAGTGCCCGCAGCAGCCGGAATTCGATCGGAGTGAGATCCAGGGCCACGCCTTGCCACCATGCCCGCCAGCCCTCCGGGTCGACGACCAGAGCCGCTGGCGCCGCGGCGGCCTCTGCCTGCGGCATGGCACCCGCGGGTGGCTGCAATGCCCGGCTGCGCCGCAGCACCGCCTTCACCCTGGCCATCACTTCGCGCGGGCTGAACGGGGTCTTGGGGATGTAGTCGTCGGCGCCGAGTTCCAGCCCGGCCAGACGGTCGGCCTCGTCGTCCCGCGCGGTCAGGATGAGGATGGGCACGCTCGTCAGCGCGCGCAGCCGACGGCACAGGCTGAGCCCGTCCATGCCGGGCAGCATCAGGTCCAGCAGCACCAGGTCGTGACGGCGCTCGGTCCATGCCTGCAGGCCGGCATGGCCATCGGCGACACATTCGGGCTGGTGACCAGCAGCGCGCAGGTAGTCGGCCAGCAGTGCAGACAACTTGGGCTCGTCCTCGACGACGAGCACCCGGGCCGGGCCGGGGTCCAGCGGCAGCGGCGCTTCAGCCAAGTGCGGGCAGTTCCACGCGCAACCACAAGCCGCCCAACGGCGAAGGCCGGGCCTCGATGCGGCCCTCGTGCGCTTCGACGATGCGTTGGCAGATCGACAGGCCCAGGCCGGCCCCGCCGCTGCGCCGGTTGCGCGACGCTTCGGCCCGGAAGAAGCGGTCGAACAGGCGCTGCAGGTGCTCGTCCTGCACGCCGGGTGCGCTGTCGTGCAGGTCGATCAACATCTGCCGGCCTTCGCGGCGTGCCTGCAGGTGAAGCGCGCCGCCGCTGTCCGTGTAGCGGCAGCTGTTCTCCAGCAGATTCGAGAACAGCTGGCGCAGGCGCCGCGCGTCACCGAACGTGGGCAAGGGGCCGGGCGGCAATTCCATCTGCAGCGCCAGGCCGCTGCTGCGCATGCGTTCGCCGAACGAGCCTGCGGTGTCGTGGATGATCTCGCGCAGGTCGAGCTCGGCCTTGCGGTAGGACAGCGCGCCCACGTCGGCCAAAGACAGCTGGTACAGGTCGTCGACCAGCTTGTGCAGGGTCACGACCTCGCCTTTGAGGGACCGCAGCGCTGCGGCGTCGAGCTTGCGGACCCCGTCTTCCAGCGCCTCGATCTCGCCGTGCAGCACGCCCAGGGGCGTGCGCAGCTCGTGCGACACGTCGGCCATGAATTCGCGCCGCATCGCTTCGTTGCGCTGCAGGGTCACGGCGAGCTGGTTGAAGTCGCGGGCGAGGCGGCCCACCTCGTCGTCGACGGTGTGCTCGGGCACACGGGCACCGTAATCTCCGGCGGCCAGCCGGTGCGTGGCTTCGGCCACGCGGCGCACGGGCCGCAACAGGCGGCGCGAAGCCCACAGCGCCACCGCGGCGGCCAGCAGCACGGCGCCGCCGCCCACCAGCCAGCCGGTGCGGGCCTGGGCGTCGGCGAAGCGCTTCTCGGCGCCCGAGCTGACCGACTCGAAGGGTGTCAGCACCAGCCAGCCCACCGTGATGCCGTCCACGATGATGGCGCGTTCGATGGCGTTCTCGGCAGGGCTGGCAAAGCCGACGATGCGGCGGCGGTCGGCGTCCAGCAAGGTGAAGCGGCGGGACGCGCCGGTCAGCTCGGCCGGGCTCGATTGCGCCGGCGGACGGTCCATGAGCGGCACGCGGTCGTCTTCCGGGGCCGGGCGCAGCAAGCGGAACCACAGGTCAGGCCTTTGCTTGAGGAAGTCCCAGCTGCCCTGCTGGCGGTAGCCCGAGGTGACGCTGGGCACGGCGAGCTCGAGCCGCCCCACCGCCTGCTCGTTCAGGAAACCCAGGAAGTCGCGGTTCAGATTCACGTGCGCCGCCACCCCCATGGCCACGGCCACGGCCACGGCGGCGCTCAGCACGGCGGCGAACAGGCGGGTGGCAAGGTTCAACTTCATGGCGGGTAGGTCGGCAACGAGCCGGGGTTTACACCAAGTCGCCGTGGGGCGGGGCCTGCGCCTCGGTCGGCCTTCGAGCGTGCGGGCTCTTCAAAGTGTCTCCACATTGTGGATGCAGTATGCGAGTCGTGAAAACCCTAAGCCACCCCCCCCGCCTGGCCCTCAAGGGCCCTTCGTTGCTGCTGTCGCTGCTGCTGACGAGCCTGCTCGTGGCCTGCCAGGACAAACCCGCTGCAGCGCCGGCCGCACGCGCCCCGGCCGAGGTGGGTGTGGTGTCGGTCGCGGCGCAGGACGCGCCGCTGCTGCTGGAACTTCCCGGCCGGCTCAGCGCCAGCCAGGTGGCCGAGATTCGCCCGCAGGTGGGTGGCGTGGTGCAAAAACGCCTGTTCACCGAAGGCGGGCTGGTCAAGGCCGGGCAGCCGCTGTACCAGATCGACGCGGCTGCGCTGGAAGCCGAACGTGCCCGCAACGCCGCTTCGCTGCAGAAGGCCCAGGCCCAGTTGAACGCGTCCAAGGTGAAGGCCACCCGCGACGCGGCCTTGCTGGAGGCCGACGCCATCAGCCGCGAGGTCGCCGACGACAGCACGGCAGCCGTGCGCCAGGCCGAGGCCGACGTGGCACTGGCCCGGGCCGCGCTCGATGCGGCGCAGGTGCAATTGCAGCGGGCGCGCATCGTGGCGCCGATCGGCGGGCGCATCGAGGTCTCCACGGTCACGGCCGGGGCTTTGGTCACGGCCAACCAGACGGCGGCGCTGACCACCATCCAGCAGCTCGATCCCATGCACGTCGACATCGTGCAGAGCAGCGCCGAGCTGCTGTCGCTGCGCCGGCAACTGGCGGGGCAGACCGGCAGCCGGCAGGTGCAGCTGGTGCTGGAAGACGGCTCGGTGCATCCCCAGCCGGCCGTGCTGCAGTTCAGCGGCGTCACGGTCGACGGCGGCACCGGCACGGTGACGCTGCGCGCCGTGGTGCCGAACCCGCAGGGCAGTCTCTTGCCGGGCATGGTGGTGCAGGCCCGCCTGGAGGCCGGCGTCGATCGCGGCGTGCTGCTGGTGCCGCAGGAAGGCGTGAGCCGCACCGCCACCGGCGACGCCACGGCCCTGGTGGTGGGCGAGGGCAACAAGGTCGAACGCCGGCGTCTGACGCTGTCGCGCGCCGTGGGCAACCGCTGGCTCGTGACCGGCGGGCTGAAAGTGGGCGACCGCCTCATCGTCGAGGGCCTGCAACGTGCGCGCCCCGACATGGTGGTGACGCCGGTGGCGGCAGGTTCCCGGCCTGCCGGGCCGGGCAAGGCCGGCGGCGCCGGGGCTGGGGCTGGGGCGGGAACCAAGCCCCTGGGCAGTGCCTCGGCCGCTTCGGCCGCCCGCTGACACCCCGCGCCTGAAAGACCGCCATGGCTTCATTCTTCATCGACCGCCCCATCTTCGCGTGGGTCCTCGCCATCGTCATCATGCTGGCCGGCGGCGCCGCCACGCTGCTGCTGCCGCTGGAGCGCTACCCCGACATCGCGCCCACGCGCGTCAGCATCAACACCAGCTACCCGGGTGCCTCTGCACAGACCATCGAAGACTCGGTCACGCAGATCATCGAGCAGAGCTTGAAGGGCATCGACGGCCTGCTGTCGATCGAAAGCAGCAGCAGCGCTGCCGGCAGCGCCAGCACCAACCTCACCTTCGTGGCCGGCACCAACGCCGACACCGCGCAGGTGCAGGTGCAGAACAAGGTGCAATCGGTCATCAGCCGGCTGCCGCAGGCGGTGCAGTCACAGGGCGTGCGCGTGACTAAGGCAAGCACCGAATTCCTGCTGGTGATGATGCTCACCAGCGACGACCCGAACGTCAGTTCCGGCGACCTGGGCGACTACCTGAACAGCACCCTGGTCGACATCATCAGCCGGGTCGAGGGTGTGGGCGACGTCAACGTCTTCGGCTCGGGCTATGCCATGCGCATCTGGCTCGACCCGGTCAGGCTGCAGCGCTACAACCTCGTGCCCGGCGACATCCGTACGGCCCTTCAGCAGCAGAACACCGAGGTCTCGGCCGGGCAGATCGGCGCACTGCCGGCGCCTGAAGGCCAGCGGCTGTCGGCCATCATCACGGCACGTTCCAAGCTCACCACGGCCGAGCAGTTCCGCGACGTGGTGCTGCGCGTGCAGCCCGATGGCTCGGCCCTGCGCCTGGGCGACGTGGCGCGGGTGGAACTGGGGCGCGACAACTACACCACCAACGTGCGCAGCAGCGGCCGCGCCGCGGCCGGCCTGGCCATCTTCCCGGCCAGCGGCGCCAATGCGCTGACCACGGGTGACGCGATCAAGACCAAGCTGAAGGATCTGGAGCCCTTCTTCCCGGCGGGCTACAAGGCCACCATCACCTACGACACCACGCCGTTCGTGCGCGTGTCGATCGAAGGCGTGGTGAAGACGCTCATCGAGGCCATGGTGCTGGTCGTGGTGATCATGTATCTGTTCATGCAGAACCTGCGGGCCACGCTCATTCCGGCCATTGCCGTGCCGGTGGTGATGCTGGGCACCATGGGCGTGCTGGCGGTGGCCGGGTTCTCGATCAACACGCTGACGATGTTCGGCCTGGTGCTGGCCATCGGCCTGCTGGTGGACGATGCCATCGTCGTGGTGGAGAACGTCGAACGCCTGATGCGCGAACAGGGCCTGAGCCCGCGCGAGGCCACCCAGCGCAGCATGAAGGAAATCAGCGGTGCGCTGGTGGGCATTGCCGTGGTGCTGAGCGCGGTCTTCATCCCCATGGCCTTCTTCGGCGGGTCCACGGGCGTCATCTATCGCCAGTTCAGCATCACCGTGGTCAGCGCGATGGTGCTGTCGGTGCTGGTGGCAATGAGCCTGTCGCCGGCGCTCTGCGCCACCCTGCTCAAGCCGGTGAAGGCCGGCGAGCACGCCAGCCACGGCGGGCTCTTCGGCCGCCAGCTCGACTGGTTCTTCGGCGGCTTCAACCGCGGTTTCGACCGTTTCACGGAACGCTATGTGAAGGGCGTCGGCTGGCTGGGCAAGCGCACGCTGCGCGGCATCGTCGTGTTCCTGCTGCTGGTGGGCGCAACAGCCTGGCTCTACAAGAGCCTGCCCACCTCGTTCCTGCCCGACGAGGACCAGGGCGGCCTGCAGCTGCAGGTGCGCATGGCGCCGGGTGCAACCGCAGAGCGCATGGAAGCCGTGGCCACGCAGGTCGAGGCCTATCTGTCGGACCAGCCCGAGGTGCTTTATTACAACGTGGTGCGCGGTGCCGGCGGCGACCAGGGGTCGGGCCAGGGCTTCATCCGCCTGACCGACTGGGGCGAGCGCCCGGCCAAGAATCAGGGCGCAGGGGCCCTGGCCGAACGCTTCAGCCGAGAACTCGGCCGCCGCGTCCGCGATGCCCAGGTGTTCGTGGTGCAGCCGCCCACGGTGCGGGGGCTGGGCGGCAGTGCCGGCATCCAGCTGTTCCTGCAGGACCTGGGCGGCCTGGGCCAGCCTGCGCTCATCGCCGCACGCGAGCAGCTCATCAACCTGGGCAATCAGCGGCCCGAGCTGGCGCGCACGCGCACCCAGAGCCTGGCCGAAACGCCGCAGCTGAAGATCAGCATCGACGACCAGAAGGCGGGCGTGCTGGGCGTGTCGCCGAACGTCATCAACGACACCCTGGCCATCGCGCTGGGCAGCAGCTACGTCAACGACTTCATCGACCGCGGCCGCGTCAAGCGCGTCCTGGTGCAGGGCGAAGGCGCCTACCGCGCCAGCCCCGACAACCTGAAGCACTGGTACGTGCGCAACAGCAGCGGGCAAATGGTGTCGATGGCAGCCTTTGCCAGCAGCAGCTGGTCGACCGCGCCGCGCCAGCTGGTGCGCTACAACGGCAGCCCGGCCTACGAGATCCAGGCCGACGTGCCGCCGGGCGTGAGCTCGGGCGCCGCCATGGTGGCAATGGAGGAGATCCTGCGCGAGATGCCCGCGGGCATCGGCTACGAATGGGCCGGCCGCAGCTACCAGGAACGGCTGTCGGGCGACCAGGCGCCGCTGCTCTATGCCATCTCGGTGTTGTTCATCTTCCTGTGTCTGGCGGCCTTGTACGAGAGCTGGTCGGTGCCCTTCAGCGTGATGCTGGTGGTGCCGCTGGGCATCCTGGGTGCGCTGGCGGGCAGCCATCTCGGCGGGCAGAACAACGACGTGTTCTTCCAGGTGGGCCTGCTCACCACGGTGGGCCTGAGTGCGAAGAACGCCATCCTGATCGTCGAATTCGCCGAGACCCTGCGCCTGCAGGGCATGGGCCTCTTCGACGCCACGCTCAAGGCCTGCCACCAGCGCCTGCGGCCCATCCTCATGACCTCGCTGGCCTTCGGCATGGGCGTGCTGCCCCTGGCCCTGGCCAGTGGCGCGGGTTCAGGGTCGCAGAAGGCCATCGGCTTCGGCGTGCTTGGCGGCATGATCAGCGCCACCGTGCTCGGCATCTTCTTCGTGCCGCTGTTCTACCTGTGGGTGAAGACGCTGTTCACGCGCCGCAAGCCAAAGCCTGCCACTGGCGCAGCGGTCACGCCCGAGGTGCCGGCATGAGGCGGCTCTGCATGATGTTGCCGGTGGCGGCGCTGGCGGCTTGTGGCAGCCTGGTGCCGCCCACAGAGCCGCCGAACGCCGGCCTGCGCGACAGTTTTCGTGTCGGGTCGGCCGAGCCGTCGATGGCAGTACCCGCCACGGCCGCCCACGAATGGGACGGCTTCTTCGCCGACGCGCGGCTGCGCCAGGTCGTCGGTCTGGCGCTGGCTGAAAACCGCAGCCTGCGCGCCGGCCTTGCCGCGGTGGAGCGTGCCCGCGCGCTCTACGGCATCAGCCAGGCGGCACGACTGCCCGAAGTCGAAGCCACGGCCTCGGGCGGACGCCAGCGCACCGCCGGCAGCACGGCCGACACCTACGGCGTGTCGCTGGGGCTGGCGGCCTGGGAGATCGACCTGTTCAACCGCGTCGGCAGCCTGGAAGGCGCCGCGCTCGCGCGCTTCCTGGCGCAGCGGGAAACGCAGCAAGGTGCGCGGCTCGCCCTGGTGGCCAGCGTCGCCGACGCCTGGCTTGCCGTGGCGGCCGAACGTGAACGGCTGCTGCTGGCAGAACAGCTGCGCGACAGCCAGCAGCGCACGCTCGCGCTGACCGAGCGCCAGGTCGAGCTCGGTGCGGCATCGGGCCTGCAGCGTGCGCGCGCCCAGACCGCTTTCGAGGCCGCTCGCGGCGAAGCGGCGCGCGCCGCCGCAGCGGTGGTCCAGGCGCGCCTGTCCCTTGAAGCCTTGGTGGGCCAGCCGCTGCCGGAGTCGCTGCTGCCGGCCGGCCAGGCCGGCCCGGTCACAGCCTTGCCGGCCATCCCGGGCGACCTGCCCGCCACCGTGCTGCTGCAGCGCCCCGACCTGCGTGCGGCCGAGCAGCGCCTGCAGGCCGCGGCCTTCGACGTGGGTGCGGCCCGCGCGGCGCGGTTTCCGCGCCTGACGCTGACCGCCAGCGCCGGTACGCGCAGCCCCGAGCTGGACGGTCTGTTCCGGGCCGGCAGTGGCGTTTTCAGCGTGCTGCCCACGCTCAACATCCCGCTGTTCGACGCCGGCGAGCGCCAGGCGCAGGTCGACGCCACGCAGGCCACGCGCCGCGAGGCGCTGGCGCTGTATGAATCGTCGCTGCAGTCGGCCTTTCGCGAAGTCGCCGACGCCCTGGCGGTGCGCGACAGCCTGACCGAGCGGCTGGCCGCCCAGCAGGCCCAGGTGCAGGCCGCGGAACGCAGCCTGGCGCTGGCCGAACGCAGCTACCGCCTGGGCGGTGCCAGCCAGCTCGAGCTGTTGGACGCGCAGCGGCAGCTGACAGCGGCGCAGCAGGGGCTGGTGTCCCTGCGCCAGACCGAACAGGCCAACCGCGTGAACCTGCTGCGTGCATTGGGCGGTCGCTGGACAACAATGACGCCGAGCTGAGGAGACGCCGGTTGAAGACTTACGACATCGAAGTGCAACGCCTGAAATCGCTCAGGCACGACAAGGGCCTGATCGAGATCGCCATCGACGCCCTGGTGCTGCCGCGTCCGGCCCGTGACGAAGGGGCCACCACCAGCAGCCTCACCCTGCCGGTGGAGCACGCTCGTTCATTGCTGGTGTTGCTGAAGCAGCAGATCGCCGAGCTCGACAAGCTGCAGCCGCGCAGCCGTCGTTCCGGCCGCTGCTAGGCGTCTCAGGCGCGGTTCCTGCCGCGCCCTTCGCGCGGGCTGGCGGGCGCCGCCTGTTCCAGCCAGACCAGGGTGTCCAGCTGCGCCAGCAGATGCGACACATAGGCCGGTGACAGGGCCTGCAGCCGCTGCAGGCAGCGCAGCACCAGGCGATGCGAGTTCAGCGGCCCGGGGTTGTCGGGCAGGCGGGCCAGCGACTGGGCGATCTGCCCTTCGACCCGCAGCCGGGTCCAGGTGCTGCGGGCCCTGCGCACGGCGCGCAGCTCGGCAGGCGCCGCGGGCATCGTCGACGTGGCGGGTCCGGTGGCCCTGTCCGCCCCTGGCGCGCCGGGTTGGGGGCGGTCGATGTGGCGCAGCAGGCTGGCCAGCGGCTGGCTGTCGTCCCGGGCGGCCAGGGTCTGGGCCAGCCGCTGCATCTCGACGAAACGGCCTTGGGCGAAGTGGTGCTGCAGCACAGCGGCCTCGGCCGGAAAGCGGCGCTGCTCCTCGAGCAGCGCCGCGGCGGCAGCACCTCTCGCCGCCTCGAAGTCCCGTGCGTAGGCGGCTCGCGCCTCGTTCAGGCGCGCGTCGAGCAGGCTCCTCGCCGGGCCGTCGACCTGCGCGGCGCGGCGCGCCAGGGCGTCGATGAAGCGCAGGCGCACGGGGTCGAAACCGGGCGCCGAGGGAAACGAGGGTGCAGACGCGACTTCGGCCATCGGCTTCGTTTCAGCGGCCGGTGACGGCGCTGGCGGCAGGGGCGGGGACCGGCCCCAGGGCGCCGCTGCTGCTGCCATTGCCGCTGTCTCTTGTCTGCGGCACTGGGGCCATCTCGACGCGCCGGTTGCGGGCCCGGCCGTTCTCGTCGCCATTCGAAGCCACCGGCTGCTGCGGCCCGAAAGCCGCGGCGAACACCGAAGAGGCCGGCACGCCTTCCTCGATCAGGGCGCGTGTCACCGTCAGCGCGCGCTGCGCCGAGAGTTCGAGGTTGTCGGCGAAGTTCGCGTTGCTCTCGCGCACCGGCCGGTCGTCGGTGAAGCCGCTGACCATCAGCAGCTCGCCCCGGCTCCCCAGGTAGGCCGCCAGCGGCGGCGCCAGGATCTTCAGCAGCTGCCGGCCTTCAGGCTGCAGCCGGTCCGAGTTCAGCGAGAACAGCACGCTGCCGCTGATGCCGATGCGGCCGTTGTCCAGGGTCACGCGGCCGGTGGCCAGGGGCACCGCCAGCGCCCGTTCCAGCGCCTGCCGCCGCTGTTCTTCGGCCTGGCGCTTCTGCACTTCGCTGGCCAGGGTGCTGACCAGCTCCAGCTGCACGCCCAGCACCAGCACCAGCATCAGCACGAAAGCCCCCAGCACGCCGGCCATGAGGTCGCCGAACACGGCCCAGGCGGGCGTGCCGGTGTCGAGCGCGAGGTCGGTGTCGTCCATCTCAATCCCGACCGATGAAGTGCCGCAGGCCCTGGCGCTTCATGTCAGGCCGGCTCGTCTGCCAGGGTGGCCGGGCGCTGTGCCAGCTGGCGCAGGTCTTCGACGATCTGCTGCTGCGACGAGATGCTCAGGTCGACGATCTCGCGGGCCTGCGCCACGTAGTAGGCCAGCTGTTCGTCGCTGCGCGCCGTGGACTTGCCCAGCGCCGCCTCGATGCGCTGCAGCTGCGCCGTCAGCGCCTCGCTCGACGCGCTGAACATCTGCACGGCCAGCCCGAAGGCTTCGCCCAGGCTGGCGACCTCCACCGCGCTGGCCGTGACCTGCGCTGCGGCGCCGGCATTGCGCGCGGCTTCGGCGTCCATGCGTTCGGCGAACTGCTGGCTGGTCTGCTGCAGCGTCGCGGCGGCGGTGCTCAGCAGGCTGGCAACGGCCGAGCGCTGCTCGGTGTTGGCGGCGCTGAGCGTGTCGAGCAGGCTGCCCAGAGCGCCCATGATGCGCTGGCGCTCGCCCAGGAGTTCGGTGTCGCGCACCAGGCTGCTGCTGAGCTGCTGGCGCAGTTCCGCCACCAGGGCGGCAGCAGCGCGCGGCGCTTCGGCGGCGGCTTCGAGCAGCTGCGAGATCTCACCGACGCTGCGGCGCGCCTGATCGCCGGCCTGGGTCTGCAGGTCGCGGCCGGTTTCGGCCAGTGTGTGGGTCCAGGCGGCCAGGCGTTGCCGGTCCTGGGCCGCTGCGTCGGCCTGTTGGCGTGCCTGGGCAATCGCCATCGTCTGCAACAGCTCGGCCGAGCGGGCTTCGAACTGGGCCGACCACTGCGCCAGCGTGCCGTGCATGCTTTCCGTCAGGCCCTGTTGAAAGGACGCGGTCTCGCGCGCCATGCCGGCCATGGTCGATTCGATCAGCGGCTGCAGCGTGGCCGCCGCCACCTGTGCGCTGGCGCTCAGGCTGTGCTGGAGCGAGCGGTCCACCGACGCGGCCAGTGCCGCATAGCTGTCCTGGGCATGCTGGTGGAACCGGTCCTGGCCGCTGACCAGGCGTTCGTTCAGGCTTTCGCCCTGGCGTTGCAGCTGCGCCATCAGACCTTGCACCTGTGCCAGCAGCTCAGGCATCTGCCGGGCCTGGGCCTGCAGGCTGTCCAGCGCCTGCTGGCGCTGGTGCGCCGGCGTGAAACCGTGCAGCGCTGTGGCGGTCTGGGTGTCCAGCGCCCGTGCAGCCATGAGCCGGTCGCGACGGCACAGGGCCGACATCAAGCCCAGCATCGCCGAGGCGGCCACACCGGCCACCGAGGTGCCGAAGGCCAGCCCGAGACCCTTGACCGGCGCTGCCAGCGCAGCGCGGATGGTGGGCAGGTCGGTCGTGGTTTCCAGCGCCGCGACGGCGCCGTTCAGGGTCACCACCAAGCCGAGGAAGGTGCCGAGCATGCCCAGCAGCACCAGCAGGCCGACCAGATAGGGCGTCATCACCGGCCCAGGCAGTGCGGTTCGCTCGCCTTCGATGCGCTGGCGCACCGCCGTGCGCAGCGACGGGTGCAGACGGTGCAGCCAGTCGGACAGGCGCGGTGGCGCGTCCGGCAGGGCTTCCAGCACGGCGTGCAGCGTTTGCGTGGCGTGCTGGAAGCGGTGCAGTTCCAGCGCCCCGACGACAAAGACCGAGCCGATGACCGAGGTCATGACCAGGGCCAGCGGGCTGTGACCCAGGAAGCCGTACGCGACCCAGCCGACCACGGCCAGACCCAGCGCAAACGCGCCGATCGACAGCGGCTTGTTCATGATGACGATGCGGGCTGCGGCCCCAGCGATTCGATCAGCCCCTGCACGGGCTGCCAGCGTGCTTCCAGCTCGGCCAGCAAGGCGCGTTGCCAGGTGTTGCCGTCGGCAGCTTCGTTGGTGGCTTCCGGCAAGACAGCGCTGGCATGGCGGTGCAGCAGCGTCGGCACCGTGGCCAGCAGGCGGCGTTCGTGCGTGGCCAGGGCGCGATCCAGGACGGCATCCAGAGCGGCCAGTTGCGCGCCGGCCGGGGAGGCCGCTGCCACCACGGCGCGCACCTTCGAGCGCATGCTGGCCACGCGGGCGGCCAGGTCGTGCTGGTGGGCGCGGTAACTGACGCGGCAGCGGTCGCCGTCGGTGGGCGTCTCGGCAAACACCGTGTCGGCGGCGATGGCTCCAGCCAGTGCCAGCCGGGTCTGCCGGGCCTCTTCGATGACCGCCGCCGACCCGGCGGGCGGCCGGGCCCCTGCGTTGGCCGCAGGCGCTTTGCGGCTCAGTGCCTCGGACAGCGCAATCGCGTCGGTCCAGGCCAGCCATTGGCCAAGGTGCTCGGCACTGCTGCGTGAACTCGGAGCGGACTCGATGCCCGGCACGGCAGCGAGCGTGCGGATCAGGGGCGGGCTGTCGAATCGGTGGCGGGGGGCAGGGCGCGGTGTGACGGGCATGGCGCCGACGGGGCCTTTTCGCGGAAAACCCGCGATCCTACAGGTCGAGCGGCGCACGCCCGGCCTCGCTCGGACCCGGCGCCGCCGCGTTTGGGTGCAAAATAGAACGACCGTTCTATTTTTTGGCCTTGAACCCTCCCTGGCGAGGGTCGACCCCTAGAATGCCCAGGCATCGGGGCCGTGCAAGGGCCTTCGCAAGCGCAGGAGCAAAGCTGATGAAAGTGCTGGTCCCCGTCAAGCGGGTGGTGGATTACAACGTCAAGGTCCGCGTCAAGAGCGACGGCAGCGGGGTCGACATCGCCAACGTCAAGATGAGCATGAACCCCTTTGACGAGATCGCCGTCGAAGAGGCCGTGCGGCTGAAGGAGAAGGGCGTCGTCACCGAGATCGTCGCGGTGTCCTGCGGCGTCACGCAGTGCCAGGAAACCCTGCGCACGGCCATGGCCATCGGCGCCGACCGCGCCATCCTGGTCGAGACCTCCGACGAGCTGCAGCCGCTGGCCGTGGCCAAGATCCTGAAGGCGCTGGTCGACAAGGAACAACCCGGCCTGGTGATCCTGGGCAAGCAGGCCATCGACGACGACTGCAACCAGACCGGCCAGATGCTGGCTGCGCTGACCGGCATGCCTCAAGCCACGTTTGCCAGCAAGGTGGAAGTGGCCGACGGCCACGCCCTCGTCACGCGTGAAGTCGACGGCGGCCTGGAAACGCTGAAGCTGAAGCTGCCGGCGGTGGTGACGTCCGACCTGCGCCTGAACGAGCCGCGCTACGTGACCCTGCCCAACATCATGAAGGCCAAGAAGAAGACGCTGGAGGTGATGAAGCCTTCCGACCTGGGCGTGGACACCGCGTCGCGCATCAAGACGCTCAAGGTCAGCGAACCGCCCAAGCGCGGTGCCGGCATCAAGGTGCCCGATGTCGCCACGCTGGTCGACAAGTTGAAGAACGAAGCAAAGGTGGTGTGAGATGGCAGCCCTGGTGATTGCTGAACACGACAACGCGTCCATCAAGGGCGCGACCCTGAACACGGTGACAGCCGCCCTGGCCTGCGTCGGCGCGGGCGGCGACGTGCACGTGCTGGTGGCCGGCCACAACGCCGGCCCGGCCGCCGCCGCGGCAGCGCAGATTGCGGGCGTGAAGAAGGTGCTGCATGCCGACGCCCCTGGCCTCGACCATGGCCTGGCCGAGAACCTGGCGGCGCAGGTGCTGGCCGTGGTGAAGGACTACAACCACGTACTGTTCCCGGCCACGGCGGCCGGCAAGAACGTGGCCCCGCGCGTGGCGGCACTGCTGGACGTGGCCCAGATCAGCGACTGCAGCAAGGTCATCAGCGCCGACACCTTCGAGCGCCCCATCTACGCCGGCAATGCCATCGCGACCGTGCAGAGCCTGGATGGCATCAAGGTCATCACGGTGCGCGGCACCGGCTTCGACGCCGCGGCGGGCACTGGTGGCAGCGCCACGGTGGAGACCATTGCAGCGGTCGCCGACGCCGGCCTCAGCCACTTCGAAGGCAGCGAGATCGCCAAGAACGACCGGCCCGAGCTCACCGCGGCCAAGATCATCGTCAGCGGCGGCCGCGCCCTGGGCAGCAGCGACAAGTTCAACGAAGTGCTCACGCCGCTGGCCGACAAGCTGGGCGCCGCACTCGGCGCCAGCCGCGCCGCCGTCGACGCGGGCTATGCCCCGAACGACTGGCAGGTGGGCCAGACCGGCAAGATCGTCGCCCCCAGCCTGTACATCGCCGCAGGCATCAGCGGCGCCATCCAGCACCTGGCCGGCATGAAGGACAGCAAGGTCATCGTTGCGATCAACAAAGATGCCGAGGCACCGATCTTCAGTGTCGCCGACTACGGCCTGGAGGCCGACCTGTTCACCGCGGTGCCCGAACTCGTCAAGAGCCTCTAGGCACGGCCCGCTCTCCCGCAAGGGGGCGCCCCGGTCGGGCGCCCTTTTTTCCGCCAAGTTTCCAGGAGACACCCATGAGCTACCGAGCCCCCGTGCGCGACATGCTGTTCGCGATGAAGGAACTGGCCGGCATCGATGCCATCGCGCAGTTGCCGGGCTTCGAGGACGCCGGCCTGGACACGGCTGCGGCCGTGCTCGAGGAATGTGCGCGCTTCAACGAAGGCGTGCTCGCGCCGCTGAACTGGGAAGGCGACCGCAACCCGTCCTTCTTCAAGGACGGCGTCGTCACCACCACGCCCGGCTTCAAGGAAGCCTTCCAGCAGTTTGCCGCCGGCGGCTGGCAGGGCCTGCAGCACCCGGCCGAGTACGGCGGCCAGGGCCTGCCCAAGCTCATCGGTGCGGCCTGCATCGAGATGGTCAACAGCGCCAACCTCAGCTTCGCGCTCTGCCCGCTGCTCACCGACGGCGCCATCGAAGCGCTGCTGACAGCCGGCACCGACGCGCAGAAGGACAGCTTCATTCCGAAGATGATCGAAGGCGCCTGGACCGGCACCATGAACCTGACCGAGCCCCAGGCCGGCAGCGACCTGAGCCTGGTGCGCACCCGCGCCGAACCCCAGCCCGACGGCACGTACAAGCTCTTCGGAACGAAGATCTACATCACCTACGGTGAGCACGACATGGCGGACAACATCGTCCACCTGGTGCTGGCGCGGGTGGTGGGCGCGCCCGAGGGCGTGAAAGGCATCAGCCTGTTCATTTGTCCGAAGGTGCTGCCCGACGGCACGCGCAACGACGTGCATTGCGTCAGCATCGAACACAAGCTAGGCATCAAGGCCAGCCCGACGGCGGTGCTGCAGTACGGCGACCACGGGGGTGCGGTGGCCACCCTCATCGGCCAGGAAAACCGCGGGCTGGAATACATGTTCATCATGATGAACGCCGCCCGCTTCGCGGTGGGTGTCCAGGGCATCGCACTGGCCGAACGCGCCTACCAGAAGGCCGTGCAGTACGCACGCGACCGCGTGCAGAGCCGGCCGGTCGACGGCTCGCTGCCGGCGGCTGGCGCCATCATCCACCACCCCGACGTGCGCCGCATGCTGATGACGATGCGCGCCCACACCGAGGCCTGCCGCGCGCTGGCGCTGGTGGCCGCCGCGGCCTTCGACGCGGCCCACGCCCACCCCGACCCGGAAGCGCGCAAGCAGAACCAGGCCTTCTACGAATTCATGGTGCCTCTGGTGAAGGGCCTGTCGACCGAGATGAGCCTGGAAGTGGCCAGCCTGGGCGTGCAGGTGCACGGCGGCATGGGCTTCATCGAGGAAACCGGCGCCGCGCAATACCTGCGCGACGCGAAGATCCTCACCATCTACGAAGGCACGACCGCGATCCAGGCCAACGACCTCGTGGGCCGCAAGACGGCGCGCGACGGTGGCGCGGTGGCGCGCGCGATCGCCGGGCAGGTGGAAACCACCGAAGGCGCGCTGCGCAGCCGGCCGAGCGCTGCCTGCCAGACCATGGCCAAGCGCCTGGCCGCTGGACGCCGCGCCTTCCTGGACGCCGTGGACTTCATCGCAGGGCAGGGCCGAGCCAACCCGAACGCGGTCTACGCCGGCAGCGTGCCCTACCTGATGCTGGCCGGCACCGTGCTGGCCGGCTGGCAGATGGCGCGTTCGCTGATGGCTGCCGAAGACGCGCTGGCGGCCGGCCAGGAAGCCGAATTCATGGCCGCGAAGATCGCCACCGCGCGCTTCTACGGCGACCACATCCTCAACAAGGCCACGGGCCTGCGCGACAGCATCGTCGATGGCGCGGACACAGTCACGGCACTTTCACTGGAGTCTTTCTGATGAGCCGCCTTCCCCCTGTCCTGCAGAACCTGCCGTTGCCCATCGTCGGCTCGCCGCTGTTCATCATCAGCAACCCCAAGCTCGTGATCGAGCAGTGCAAGGCGGGTGTCGTCGGCAGCATGCCTTCGCTGAATGCGCGCCCGGCTTCGCAGCTGGACGACTGGCTGGCCGAGATCACCGAGACCCTGGCCGCCTGGAACCGGGCGAACCCCGAGCAACCCGCGGCGCCGTTCGCCATCAACCAGATCGTGCACAAGACGAACGACCGGCTCGAGCACGACATGATGGTCTGCGCCAAGTACAAGGTGCCCATCGTCATCACCAGCCTGGGCGCGCGCACCGACATCAACGACGCCGTGCACGGCTGGGGTGGCGTGGTGCTGCACGACATCATCAACAACATGTTCGCGAAGAAGGCCATCGAGAAGGGCGCCGACGGCCTGATCGCGGTGGCCGCGGGCGCTGGTGGCCATGCCGGGGTGAAGAGCCCGTTCGCGCTGATCCAGGAGATCCGCGAATGGTTCGACGGCCCGGTGGCGCTCAGCGGTTCGATCTCCACCGGTGACGCGGTGCTGGCCTCGCAGGCCATGGGTGCCGACTTCGCCTACATCGGCTCGGCCTTCATCGCAACGACGGAAGCACGTGCCTCCGACGACTACAAGCAGTGCATCGTCGACAGCAACAGCGACGACATCGTCTACTCGAACCTGTTCACCGGCGTGCACGGCAACTACCTGAAGGGCTCGATCGTCAAGGCCGGCATGGACCCCGACAACCTGCCCGAGAGCGACCCGACGAAGATGAACTTCGGCGGCGGTGACGCCGCCAAGAAGGCCTGGAAGGACATCTGGGGCGCCGGCCAGGGCGTGGGTGCCGTCAAGTCCGTGCTGAGCACGGCCGAACTGGTGGGTCGCCTGAAGCGCGAGTACCTGGCTGCGCGAGCCAGACTTTCACTGCCGGCGGCCTGAACCGGGTCGCTCAGGCTGCCTTCCAGAAGATGTAGTCCGCCTGGTACTTCACGATCTGCTGGCGGCCCTTGCTGCCGGCATCGCAGGCCATGGCCGGGGCCACGCCGCCCTGGGTGGCGACGCGCTGGATGTAGGTGACGGCGGTCATCGCCCCCGAGCCCATGGCCGGGTTGGCCTTCACCAGTTGCAGCGGGATGCTGCCTGCGGCGGCCGGCGCCACGGCCAGCTGTGTGCCGGTGAGCTTGCTGCCGTCCATCGAAGCCCATGTGGCGGGCGGGCCGTAGTAGCTGCCGACCGTCTTGCCACTGCGGTCGTTCAGCGCCGCCTTCGGGCCCACGAACACCCATTCGAAGCTTCCAGCCATCGTGGCCTTTTCACGGCATTCGTAGGTGATCTCGCCCATGCCCACGGTTTCCATCGCGACCTTGTGGCCGGCGGGCACCTTGACGCTCTCGGGCAGGGCGGCTTGCGAATAGACCGGCGCCTTCATCGTTGGCGGCGTGCCGGCACAGGCGGACAGGACAGCGGCCATGGCGGCCAGGGCAGAGACTTGAAGCGTTTTCATGGGGGCGACCTCTTGACGTGATGGGGGGGTTCTTCCGCGGCCCTCGCCGCGCCCTGTCATCTACGCCGGACGAGGCCGCCCGGATGCACCGCCGCTTTGCCGAGCGCTACTTCACCGTCGCAAACCGCGTCTGCGGGTTGTCGTTCGACCGGTGCAGCGTCGTCACGTTGGCCTTCATCGCCCAGGGGCGCATCTGGTGGTGCAGCGCGATCACCAGCACCTCGTCCTTGATGCGTGCCAGGGCGTCGCGCAGCATCGCGTTGCGCTTGGCCGGGTCGACCTCGACCTTCATCGCGTCGGTGAGCCGGTCGATGACGGGGTCGCTGATGCGGCCGAAGTTGAAGTTGCCGTCGGCGCCGCTGGTGCGGGTGCGCACGATGCTCTGCACCGTGTACTGCGCGTCATAGGTGGCCACGCCCCAGCCCAGCAGGTAGGCACTGGTATCGAAGTTCTGGAACTTCTGGCTGAAGGTGGCGAAGTTTTCGGCCACCAGCGAGGTCTTCACGCCCAGCCGTGCCCACATCGCCACGATGGCCTGGCAGACTTCTTCGTCGTTGACGTAGCGGTTGTTGGGGCAGTTCAGGCGGAACTCGAACCCGTCGGGGTAGCCGGCGTCGGCCAGCAGCTTCTTCGCCGCGTCGATGTCGACCTTTGCGGGCACGTCCAGCGCCGGGTCATGCCCGTTGACGCCCGGCGCCACCAGGATGCCCGCCGGAATGGACAGGCCGCGCATGGTGTTGCGCCTGATCGCCTCGCGGTCGATGGCGATGCTCAGGGCCTGGCGCACGCGCTTGTCGGCGAAGGGGTTCTTGCCTTTCACGCTGCTGTACTTCAGCTCGGGGCTGCCGCTGTCGAGCACCAGGAACATCGTGCGCACTTCCGGGCCGTCCAGGATCTTCAGCTTGCTGTCGCCGCGCAGCCGGGCCACGTCCTGGGTGGGGATGTCGGTGAGCAGGTCGACGTCGCCCGACAGCAGCGCGGCCACGCGCGTGGGGTCGCTCTTGATCGGGGTGTAGATCATTTCCTTGACGTTGCCGATGCTGCCGGCGGACTTGTCCCACCAGTCGGCGTTGACGGCCATGGTGATCTTCTGCTCGGGCTGCCAGCCGGTCACGCGGTAGCTGCCGGTGCCCATGGTGTTGCGCGAGGCGAAGTTCTCTTCCTTGGCCTTGTAGTCCTGCGTCTTGACGGTGTTGTTCTTCTCCGCCCACGTCTTGCTCATGATGAAGAAGTAGGCCAGGTTGCGCAGCAGGATGGGGTTCGGCCCCGCGAGGATCAGGTCGACGGTGTGGCTGTCGACCTTCTTGACCTCGCTGACACCCGCCACGTAGATGCCCATCGTGCCCTGCGGCTGGCGGATGCGGTCGAAGGAGAACACCACGTCGTCGGCGGTGAAGGGCGTGCCGTCCTGGAATTTCACGCCCTTGCGCAGTTCGAAGCGCACCTGGGTGGGCGTGATGAAGGTCCACTTGGTGGCCAGCGAAGGCTCGATCTCGTAGTTCACGCCGTAGCGCGTGAGTCCTTCGTAGGTGTGGTTCAGGACGGTGTTGGTCGTGGCGTGGTTCTGCGAATGCGGGTCCATCGTCAGGATGTCGTTCTGCGCCGCCCAGCGCAGCGTCTGCGCCTGCGCCTGCGCAGGGGCGAACATGGCGGCGGCCATCAAGGCGGCGGCCAGGCGAACTTTGAAGCTCATGGGTGGATCTCCTCGGGGACTGGAAAAGGGGTCGTCGACAGCCCGCGATGCTAGGGCCTGCGCGCCAGGGTGCCAGCCGGGAAAGCACGTGGCGCGCCAGGGCGCCGGCGTCGGTCGGACGGGTCAGGCCGGCTCGGCCAGAAGCTCTGCGTCGCAGCCGATGGCGGCCGCGATCCAGCGGTGCGCCAGGTGCCGGCCCCAGGCGCGTGGCAGCCAGGGCAGCCAGCGAGGCGGGTCGACCAGCACCCCGCAGAGATAGCGCGACTGCCCTTCGTCCCAGGTCAGTGCGCGGCAAGGCCCGCGCCGCCGTCGCGACAGCAGCATGCCCAGCGGGCAGGGTTCGTGCGCGCAGCACAGGCCGCAGCCGTTGCAGGCCGCGCCCAGCGGCGGCTTGGCGGGTGCGGCGGCGTGGATGAGGATGGTGGTGCGTCGCGTCACGGCCACAGTCTGCGCGTCTGCGGGTGAACTTGTCAGGTTAGGAGAGGGGTTCGGGCCGCCCAATTGCACCGGAGGGGTGCCGAGGCCCGGTGCTACAGTCCTCATCGAAATTCACAAGTTCCTTCCCGTCCCCTTGCTGGAGCAGTTCTTCAACAGCAAGGCGGGTCGCTAGTCCGCCAACCGGTGCAGCCGGGGCCGCGGAAGGTTGATCAACCCATCCAAGCTCTGGAAACCAGGGCAGAAGGTGAGCGCCAGATGATGCAGCAATCCAGGTCGAACTCGTACCTGTTCGGGGGCAATGCGCCCTACGTCGAAGAGTTGTACGAAGCCTACCTGCTCAACCCGGGCAGCGTGCCAGAGAACTGGCGCGTCTACTTCGACAACCTCCAGCATGTGCCCGCCGTCGACGGCAGCGACAGCCGCGACGTGGCCCACGCGCCCGTCGTCGAGAGCTTCGCCCAGCGCGCCAAGGCCAACGCCTTCGCGCTGAAGGCCAGCGAGGCCGATCTGGCCGTCGCCCGCAAGCAGGTGCACGTGCAGAGCCTGATCGCGGCCTACCGCTTCCTGGGCAGCCGCTGGGCCGACCTGGACCCGCTCAAGCGCACCGAGCGCCCCAAGATCCCCGAGCTGGAACCGGCGTTCTACGACCTGAGCGAGTCCGACATGGACATCAAGTTCTCGGCCGTGAACACCTATTTCACCAAGGCCGAGCACATGAGCCTGCGCGAGATCGTGCAGGCCCTGCGTGAAACCTACAGCGGCACCATCGGCGCCGAGTTCATGCATTGCACCGACCCGGTGGAAAAGCGCTGGTGGCAGGAACGCCTGGAGTCCATTCGCAGCAAGCCGAACTTCACGGCTGTCGAAAAAAAGCACATCCTCGAGCGCCTGACCGCCGCCGAAGGCCTGGAACGCTACCTGCACACCAAGTACGTCGGCCAGAAGCGCTTCAGCCTGGAAGGTGGCGAGAGCTTCATCGTCAGCATGGACGAAGTGGTGCAGCGTGCCGGCGAACGCGGCGTGCAGGAAATCGTCATCGGCATGGCCCACCGCGGCCGCCTCAACGTGCTGGTGAACACGCTGGGCAAGATGCCCGCCGACCTGTTCGCCGAGTTCGACCACACCGCGCCCGAGGCCTTGCCTTCGGGCGACGTGAAGTACCACCAGGGCTTCTCCAGCGACATCAGCACCCGCGGCGGCCCGGTGCACCTGAGCCTGGCCTTCAACCCCAGCCACCTGGAGATCGTCAACCCGGTGGTCGAGGGCAGCGTGAAGGCGCGCATGGACCGCCGTGGCGACGCCACCGGCAGCCAGGTGCTGCCCGTGCTGGTGCACGGTGACGCCGCCTTTGCCGGCCAGGGCGTGGTCATGGAGACGCTGGCGCTGGCCCAGACGCGTGGCTACTTCACCGGCGGCACGGTTCACCTCGTCATCAACAACCAGATCGGCTTCACCACCAGCGACCCGCGCGATTCGCGTTCCACGCTGTACTGCAGCGACGTCGTGAAGATGATCGAAGCGCCGGTGCTGCACGTCAACGCCGACGACCCCGAGGCCGTGGTGCTGTGCACGCAGCTGGCCATGGACTACCGGCAGCAGTTCAAGAAGGACGTGGTCGTCGACATCGTGTGCTTCCGCAAGCTGGGCCACAACGAGCAGGACACGCCGTCGCTGACCCAGCCGCTGATGTACAAGCGCATCGCCCAGCATCCGGGCACCCGACGGCTGTATGGCGACAAGCTGGTGGCGCAGGGCGTGTTGGGTGCAGAAGGCCCTGACGAGATGTCCAAGGCCTTCCGCGCCGCCATGGACGCCGGCCGCCACACCGTCGACCCGGTGCTGACCAACTTCAAGAGCAAGTACGCCGTCGACTGGGCGCCCTTCCTGAACAGGAAGTGGACCGACGCCGCCGACACCGCCCTGCCACTGGCTGAAGTGCGCCGCCTGGCGGAACGCCTGACGACGGTGCCGCCGAAGTTCAAGGTTCACCCGCTGGTGGAAAAGGTGCTGGCCGACCGTGCGGCCATGGGCCGCGGCGAGATCAACGTCGACTGGGGCATGGGCGAATCGCTGGCCTATGCCTCTCTGGTGGCCAGTGGCTATGCCGTGCGCTTGAGCGGCGAAGACTGCGGCCGGGGCACCTTCGTGCACCGCCACGCCGTGCTGCACGACCAGGACCGCGAGAAGTGGGACGTGGGCACCTATGTGCCGCTGCAGAACATTGCCGAGGGGCAGGCGCCTTTCACCGTCATCGACTCGATCTTGTCGGAAGAGGCGGTGCTGGGTTTCGAGTACGGCTACGCCGCCGCCGAGCCGAACACGCTGACGATCTGGGAGGCCCAGTTCGGCGACTTCGCCAACGGCGCCCAGGTCGTGATCGACCAGTTCATCGCCAGCGGCGAGGTGAAGTGGGGCCGCGCCAACGGCCTGACGCTGATGCTGCCGCACGGCTACGAAGGGCAGGGCCCCGAGCACAGCAGCGCCCGCCTGGAGCGCTTCATGCAGCTGGCCGCCGACAACAACATGCAGATCTGCCAGCCTTCCAGCGCCAGCCAGATCTTCCACCTGCTGCGCCGGCAGATGGTGCGGCAGTTTCGCAAGCCGCTGATCATCTTCACCCCCAAGAGCCTGCTGCGCGCCAAGGACGCGGCCTCTCCGCTGAGCGAATTCACCAAGGGCGAGTTCCGCACGGTCGTGCCCGAGGCCGACGCGGCCATCGTTGCGGCGAAGGTCAAGCGCGTCATCTGCTGCTCGGGCCGGGTCTATTACGACCTGGCGCGCAAGCGCACCGAGAAGGGCGCCGACGACACGGTCATCCTGCGCGTGGCCCAGCTCTACCCGTTCCCGCACAAGGCCTTCGCGGCCGAGATGAAGAAGTACCCGAACGCGACCGAGGTGGTGTGGTGCCAGGACGAGCCGCAGAACCAGGGCGCCTGGTTCTTCATTCAGCACTACATCCACGAGAACATGCTCGAAGGGCAGAAGCTGGGGTACGCCGGCCGCCCGGCATCGGCTTCGCCGGCTGTCGGCTACGCCCACCTGCACCAGGAGCAGCAGAAGGCGCTGCTCGACCAGGCCTACGGCAAGCTCAAGGGCTTCGTGCTGACGAAGTAGCTCTGCGCCCCGCAGCGGCTTGAAAAGAACACGGGTCGGGACGGTCGTTCCACCCCCAACACACCGAGATAGACATGGCAATCGTTGAAGTGAAGGTTCCGCAGTTGTCGGAATCGGTGGCTGAGGCCACCATGCTGCAGTGGAAGAAGAAGCCCGGCGAAGCCGTGGCCATGGACGAGATCTTGATCGAGATCGAGACCGACAAGGTCGTGCTCGAAGTGCCTTCGCCGGCTGCGGGCGTGATGGCGCAACTGGTCAAGCAGGACGGCGAGAGCTGCGTGGCCGACGAGGTCATCGCCCGCATCGACACCGAAGGCAAGACCGCGGTCAGCCCGCTGGAAGTGCGGGCTGTGGCCAGCACGCCCGCCGCGCCTGCTGCGACACCAGCCACGCCGGCCGCTCCGGCCGCCGGCAGCAAATCCGACGTCGCCATGCCCGCGGCCGCCAAGCTGATGGCCGACAACAGCCTGGCTTCAGGCAGCGTGGCCGGCACCGGCAGGGACGGCCGCGTGACCAAGGGCGATGTGCTGGCCAATCTGGCCGCACCCAAGACCGCGCCCGCACTGGCGCCCACACCGGCCCCGCCGCCGGCTGCAACACCTGCCACAGCGCCCAAGGCACTGCCCATTGTGAATGCCCCGCCCATGCCCGGCCTGGCCGCGCTGGGTGACCGCCCGGAACAACGCGTGCCGATGTCGCGTCTGCGTGCCCGCGTGGCCGAACGCCTGCTGCAGAGCCAGAGCCAGAACGCCATCCTGACCACCTTCAACGAGGTCAACCTGGCCCCGTTGATGGAAATGCGCAAGCGCTTCCAGGAGAAGTTCGAGAAGGAGCATGGCGTCAAGCTCGGCTTCATGAGCTTCTTCGTCAAGGCGGCGGTGGCGGCCTTGAAGAAGTACCCGGTCATCAACGCCAGCGTCGACGGCAACGACATCGTCTACCACGGCTACTTCGACATCGGCATTGCCGTGGGCAGCCCGCGCGGCCTGGTCGTGCCCATCCTGCGCAATGCCGACCAGATGAGCTTTGCCGACATCGAGAAGAAGATCGCCGAGTTCGGCACCAAGGCGCGCGACGGCAAGCTGAGCATGGACGACCTGACCGGCGGCACCTTCAGCATCAGCAACGGCGGCACCTTCGGCAGCATG
>JANOBX010000167.1:0-9975 GCA_031411875.1 Burkholderiales bacterium
GCGAACGCAGCTTTGTCGGCCTGGAAGGGCGCGACAACGGCTCGTTCACCGTGCAGATCACCGGCCGGCCGGCCGACAACGCCCGTTACCAGGGCATGCTGACGGTCACCGCCGAAGCCACCCCCGGGCCCGCAGGACTGGCGTTGCTGATGGCCGCCATGGCCACGTTGGCCGGCTGCGCGGCCTGGCTGCGGCTCAGGCCGTCTCCCAGGTCCGACAAAAAGCCCCAGGCCTGACGGCCAGCGCTCAGTTGGCTTGCGTCAGCTGGTCGAGGATGGCCGGGTTCTCCAGCGTGCTGGTGTCCTGCGTGATGGCTTCGCCCTTGGCGATGCTGCGCAGCAGCCGGCGCATGATCTTGCCGCTGCGCGTTTTCGGCAGGTTGTCGCCGAAGCGGATGTCCTTGGGCTTGGCAATCGGGCCGATCTCCTTGGCCACCCAGTTGCGCAGCTGCGTCGCAATCTTCTTGGCCTCTTCACCCGTGGGGCGGTTGCCCTTGAGCACCACGAAGGCGCAGATGGCCTCGCCCGTGGTGTCGTCGGGGCGTCCCACCACGGCCGCTTCGGCCACCAGTTCGGTGCAGCTGACCAGGGCACTTTCGATCTCCATCGTGCCCATGCGGTGGCCGCTGACGTTCAGCACATCGTCGATGCGACCGGTGATGGTGAAGTTGCCGGTGTGCTTGTCGCGGATGGCGCCGTCGCCGGCCAGGTAGTAGCCCTTCAGTTCCGGCGGGTAGTAGCTTTTGATGAAGCGCTCGGGGTCGCCGTAGATCGTGCGGATCATGCTCGGCCAGGGCTTCTTGATGACGAGGATGCCGCCACTGCCATTGGGCACGTCGGCGCCGGTCTCGTCGACGATGGCCGCATCGATGCCCGGGAAGGGCAGCGTGCACGAACCCGGCACCATGGGCGTGGCGCCCGGCAGCGGGGTGATGACGTGGCCGCCGGTCTCGGTCTGCCAGAAGGTGTCGACGATGGGGCAGCGGCCGCCGCCGATGTTCTGGTAGTACCACTCCCAGGCGGCCGGGTTGATGGGCTCACCCACGCTGCCCAGGATGCGCAGGCTGCTCAGGTCGCTGTGCCTGGGGTGGACGGCGTCGTTGCCTTCGGCCATCTTGATCAGGCTGCGGATGGCCGTGGGTGCGGTGTAGAAGATGCTGACCTTGTGCCTTTCGATCATCTTCCAGAAGCGGGCGGCGTCGGGGAAGGTGGGAATGCCTTCGAACACGATCTCGGTACCGCCCAGAGCCAGCGGGCCATAGGTGATGTAGCTGTGGCCGGTGACCCAGCCGATGTCGGCGGTGCACCAGAACACGTCGTCGGGCTTCAGGTCGAAGGTCCAGGCCGTCGTCAGCGCGGCGTGCAGCAGGTAGCCGCCGGTGCTGTGCTGCACGCCCTTGGGCTTGCCGGTGCTGCCGCTGGTGTACAGCAGGAACAACGGGTGCTCGGCACCCACCCACTCGGGTTCACAGGCCGTGGGCTGGGCCGCCATCTCGTCGTGCAGCCAGTGGTCGCGGCCCTCGGTCCAGCCGGTCTTGCCGCCAGTGCGCTTGTAGACGATGACGTTCTTGACGGTATCGCATCCGCCCTGGGCCAGCGCTTCGTCGACGATGGCCTTCAGCGGCAGCGCCTTGCCACCGCGCGCCTGCTCGTCGGCGGTGATGACCATGCAAGCGCCGGTGTCCATGATGCGGTCGCGCAGCGCCTGGGCCGAGAAACCGCCGAACACCACCGAATGCGGCGCGCCGATGCGGGCGCAGGCCTGCATGGCCACCACGCCTTCGATGCTCATGCTCATGTAGATGACGACGCGGTCGCCCTTCTTCACGCCACGCGCCTTCAGGGCGTTCGCGAACTGGCCCACCTTGGCCAGCAGGTCGCTGTAGGTGGCCTTCGTCACCGTGCCGTCGTCGGCCTCGAAGATGATGGCCACCTTGTCGCCCAGCCCGCGCTCGACGTTGCGGTCCAGGCAGTTGTAGGAAACGTTCAGCGTGCCGTCCTCGAACCACTTGAAGAACGGTGCGTTGCTGCTGTCCAGCACCTTCGTGAAGGGCGTCTTCCAGCTCACGAACTCTCGCGCCAGCCGGCCCCAGTAGCCTTCGTAGTCGGCATTCGCCTCGTCCACCAGCGCCTGGTAGGCCGCCATGCCGGACACACGCGCCTGGGCCACCAGCGCCGCGGGCGGCTGATGGGTCTTGAATTCGGTGGGTTGGTCGCTGGACATCGGGCTGTCTCCTGGTTTGCAGTTTCTTCGAAAGCTGTCGATCCTGAAGCTACGTTCAGGCTCTGACGGACGCCTTACTCGACGGACTGTGAAGAAGCTCAAGCCTACATTCTTGATGATCGAGGGTTAACCCCGAACAACCCTGAATGACCTGGGTACGAGCGGTGATCCGGAGACGCATGCGATGAATTTTCTGCTGTTCGCTGCAGGCTTGGTCGAGCTGGTCCTGGGCGCCAACCTGCTGGTCCGGGGCGCCTCGAAACTGGCGCTGTCGTTCGGCATCTCGCCGCTGGTGGTGGGTCTGACGATCGTCGCCTTCGGCACCAGCGCGCCGGAAGTGGCCGTCTCGGTGGGCGCCGTGCTCGACGGCAAGATGGACCTGGCCGTGGGCAACGTGGTGGGCAGCAACATCTTCAACGTGCTGTTCATCCTGGGGGTGAGTGCCCTGATCACGCCGCTCGTCGTCAACCTGCAGCTCATCCGCCAGGAAGTGCCCATCATGCTGGGCGCATCGCTGCTGCTGCTGGCCCTGAGCCTGGACGGCCGCATCAGCATGCTCGACGCTGGCCTGCTGGGCAGCCTGCTGATCGTCTACACCGCGTTCCTGATCATTCAGTCGCGCCGCGAAAGCAAGGCCGCGCAAGACGTCCTGAGCGACGAGGTCCAGCCCGCTGCCGCTGGCGCCTGGGACAGCAAGCTGCCTGCCCAGCTGCTGCTGATCGCAGCCGGTCTGGCGGCGCTGGTTCTGGGGTCGGACTGGCTGGTCACCGCGGCAGTGGCATTCGCCAAGCAGCTGGGTGTCAGCGACCTCGTCATCGGGCTGACCATCGTCGCTGCCGGCACCTCGATGCCGGAGGTGGCGACCTCGATCACCGCGGCCATCAAGGGCGAACGCGACATCGCGGTCGGCAACGTCGTCGGCAGCAACACCTTCAACATCCTGGGGTGCGTCGGCATCTCGGGGCTCGTGTCGGGCAGCACCGGCCTGGTCATGCCCGCTTCGCTGCTGACCTTCGACATCTGGGTGATGCTGGCCGTGGCGCTGGCCTGCCTGCCCGTGTTCCTGAGCGGCCGCGAGATCGCACGCTGGGAAGGCGGCGTGTTCCTGGCCTACTACGTGGCCTATGTGGCCTACCTGATCCTGGCCGCCCAGGAGCACAGTGTCCTGCCTTACTTCAGCAACGCGATACTCAGCTTCGTGGTGCCGTTGACGGTGGTGACGCTCGTCGCGTCGCTGCTGCGGCCTTCGCACAAGGCCCAGAAAACGCCCTGACTGTTCGTCGAGGGCTGCGTTTCAAGGCTGCGGCTGATCGGGCGGCGGCGGCGCCTTCGACGGCAGCCGAAGATGCAGGCCGGCCAGGCCCAGCAGGTTGGCCGACACAGGCGCGGTGATGAACACGAACAGCGTGATCAGCAGCACCTGCAACCCCGCCACGCCTTGCGCCCAGCTGACCAGCAAGCTGGCCAGCAGCACGCCGCCCACGCCCAGCGTGCTGGCCTTGGTGGGCGCGTGCAGGCGCATGAAGAAGTCGCCGAAGCGCACCATGCCCACCGCCCCGACCAGGGCGAATACGCCACCCGTGACCAACATCAGGGCGGCAGGAATCTGCACCCACAGCGGCAGCGTGTCGATCGGGTTCAGCATGGTCGCGGTCCTCGTGTCAGGGCGCTATTCGATGACATCGCCGCGCGCCAGGTAGCGCCCCAACGCGACGGTGGAAACAAAACCGAGCAAGGCGATGATGAGTGCCGCTTCGAACAGCAGCAGGGTGCTCAGGCGCAGGCCCAGCAGGATGGCCAGGGCCACCGCGTTCACGTAAAGCGTGTCCAGCGCCAGCACGCGGTCGACGATCTCGGGCCCGCGCAGCAGCCGCCACAGGCACAGGGCCACGGCCACGGCGATGGCGAGGATGGCGAAGTCCAGGGCCCAGGCCAGGATCATCCGAGGATCTCCTTCAGCGGCGCTTCGTAGCGTTGTTTCATGTCGGCCACCATGCAGGCGGGGTCGCTGCAATCCAGCGCATGCACCAGGATGAATCGACCACGCTCGTCGACCACGCAGCTGACGGTGCCCGGGGTCATGGTGATGATGGCCGCGAAAAGCGTCATGGCCAACGGGTGCTCGACTTCCAGCGGCACCTTCAGCCAGGCCGGCTGCGGGTCAGACCCGGGCGACAGCACGATGCGCGCGACCGCGATGTTGGCGACCACGATGTCGTAGAACACCACGCCCACCAGGCGCAGCGCGGCGGGCCAGGAGCGGACCTGCGTGGGCGCGCCCAGGAATCCGTGCAGCAGGCGTGGCACGACCAGGCCGAGCACGGCCGCGGTGATCAGGTTGCCGGGCGCCAGGCTCTGCTGCAGCAGCAGCCAGGTGGCTGCCAGCAGCAGCGACAGCACCGGGTGGGCCAGCCAGCCTGGTTTCATCGGGCCTCCGGCTGTGGAATGCGATAGGGGCGCACGGTATCGGCCTTTACACCGCCCATCTCGGGCAGCACGGCGCGGGCGTAGGCATCTCGGTCCATCAGCTGTGCGGCTGCAGCCGCGGTGTAGCGCTGGATGGGCGCGGCCCACAACGACAGCAACACGCTCATCAACAGCAGCGACACCATGGCCACCACCAGCTTCGGGCTGGACCCGGCGCTGGCGCCGGGCACATCGGTGCGCACCGACCAAAACAGGATGCTGCCGGCGCGCGCCAGCCCGATCAGCGTGAGAAAGCCCACCACCAGCACCACCACCCACACCGCCACGGCCCAGGCGTGCGTGCTCGCCGCCTGCAGCAGCATGAGTTTGCCGATGAAGCCTGGCAGGGGCGGCAGTCCGGCGTTCGAAGCCGCTGCCAGCAGCAGCATCAGGCCCAGCAACAGCGGCTGCGCCACCGGGCTGCAGGGCTCCAGCCGGTCGGCCATGGGCCCGCGCTGCGAGGCCACCAGTTCCGACAGCAGGAAGAGCCCGGCGATCACGAGCGTGGAGTTGACCAGGTAGTACATCGCCGCCGACCAGGCCGCAGCACCGAACAGGCCGATGGCCGCGACGATGGTGCCCACCGAGGCCACCGTCAGCCACGCAATCAGCCGCGGCAGGGTGTGCGAGGCCAGCGCCCCGGCCACGCCCACCACGCTGGTCGCCAGCGCAATGGGCAGCAGCAGCGGCTGCACCGTGAACGCCGAAGGCCCGGCGTCGGCACCGAAGATGACGCCGTGGACACGCCAGATGCTGTAGACGCCCACCTTGGTCATGATGGCGAACAGCGCCGCCACTGGCGCGCTCGTGGCGGCATAGGTGCCCGGCAGCCACATCGCCAGCGGCACCAATGCCGCCTTCAGGCCGAACACCACCAGCAGGATCAACGCGCCGGCCTGCAGCAGTGCGGCTTCGGGGGCGGGCACCTGCGGCACACGCAAAGCCAGGTCGGCCATGTTCAGCGTGCCCGTCAGGGCGTACAGCATCGACACGCCGATGAGAAACAGCGCCGAAGCCGTGAGGTTCAGCACCACGTACTGCGTGCCGAAGCGCAGGCGTTCGCGCCCCAGGCCGTGCGTCATCAGCACATAGCTGGCAATGAGCAGCACTTCGAAGAAGACGAACAGGTTGAACAGGTCGCCCGTCAGGAATGCGCCGTTCAGGCCCATCAGCTGGAACTGGTACAGCGCATGGAAATGGCGTCCCCGCGCGTCCCAGCCGCCGGTGGCGTACAGCAGCACCGGCAGGGCCACGGCGACCGTCAGGGCCAGCATCAGCGCAGCCAGCCGGTCGACGACCAGCACGATGCCGAAGGGCGCGGGCCATTCGCCCAGCCGGTAGACCGTGAGCACGCCCGTGGCGGCCTGTTCCACCAGCCTGAACGCCAGCACCGCACCCAGCAGCACCGAGGCCAGCGCGATGCGCCGGGCCCAGGGCCGGCGTTCTTCGTCGTCGCCCAGCAACAGCAGCACCACGGCCGTGAACAGCGGCAGCAGCACCGGCAGGACGGGCAGCTGGTCGGCGAAGTTCATGGCCGGCCCTTCTGGGGCGCCGCCGCCACGGCGGGAGGGTCGGACGCGCCGGGTGGGTCCGGCTGGTCGGGCTTGCCGTCCACGTGGTCGGTGCCGCTGTCGTGCCGGCTGCGCAGCGCCAGTTCGATGAGGAAGCCGGTGGTGGCAAAGCCGATGACGATGGCCGTCAGCACCAGCGCCTGTGGCAACGGGTCGGCGACGTCGGGGCCACGGTCGACGATGGGCGCGGCGTTCGACCACAACCGCCCCATCGCGAAGATGAACACGTTGACGGCATAGCCGATCAGCGACAGACCCAGCACCACCGGAAAGGTGCGACCGCGCAGCAGCAGGTAGATGCCGGTGGCGCCGACGATGCCGATGCCGCTGGCGACCAGGGCTTCCATGCTGAACATCAGGCGGCCCTCCGCGCGGCAGCAGCGGGCGCACCGCTGCCGGACTTGCTGGCTGCACCCAGCACCGACAGCGTGAGCAGGGTCGACCCCACCACCGTGACGTAGACCCCCAGGTCGAACAGCGCGGCGGTGGCCAGCGGCACTTCGCCCAGGATGGGCAGCACGGGGTGGCGGGCGGCGCTGGTCAGGAAAGGCCGGCCCAGCACGAAGGCGCCCACCCCCGTCAAGCCGGCGATGCCCAGCCCCGCGGCGACCCATCGTGTGTAGCGCCGGCCGCCCGCGGCATGCAGCACGGAATCGGCTTGCTGCTGCCCCATGGCCATGTACTGCAGCACCAGGGCCACCGCCGTCACCAGCCCGGCAATGAAGCCGCCGCCCGGCAGGCTGTGGCCACGCCAGAAGATGTAGACCGACACCACCAGCGCCAGCGGCAGCACCAGCCGCGCGGCGACGCGCAGCATCAGCGGCTGTGCGGCGAAGCTCCAGCGCCGCCCCGCCGTGTCGGTGGCGGGGCGGTGGGCGCGAAAGCGGTCCAGCAGTGCCAGCACGCCAATGGCGGCGATGGCCAGCACGGTGATCTCGCCGAAGGTGTCGTAGCCGCGGAAGTCGACCAGGATGACGTTCACCGAGTTCGCACCGCCGCCCTTCGGCACGCTCTGCTCCAGGAAGTACCAGGAGATGGAGTCGTGGTTGCGCGTCATCACCAGCCAGGCCAGCCAGGCCATGCCGGCGCCGCCGCCCACGGCCAGGAAGGCATCACGCGCGCGCCGGCCGGTGCTGCTTTCGCGCGGCGTGGTGGCGGGCAGCAGCGCCAGGCCCATGAGCAGCAGCACGGTGGACACCACCTCCACGGACAGCTGCGTGAGCGCCAGGTCGGGCGCCGAAAAGCCCAGAAAGGTCAGCGCCGTCACCAGCCCCACCACCCCCACCAGCACCACCGCGCGGTAGCGTTGGTGATGCCCCAGCACCAGGGCCACGCAGGTGGCCGCCAGCGCCACCCACAACACCGCCGCCAGCGGCGTGGCGGGCAGCAGGCTGCGCGTGCCGGTGCCCAGGCTGCCCGGGTGGGTCAGCAGCGGCCAGGCCGCCAGGGCGACGGCCGACGCCACCGTCCAGCCGGCATACCGCTGCAGCGAGCCGTTTTCCAGCCGAGCCGTGAAACGGCCGGCAGCGCTGAACAGGCCGTCCATCAAACCCGAGAAGACGCGCCTGGCGCTGAAGGGACCGGGCAGGTAGCGGTGCAGCCGCCCACCGCCCGCCAGGCCGAAGTAAAGCAACGCGCCGCCGGCCACGGCGATCGCGCTCATCAGCAGCGGCAGGTTGAAGCCGTGCCACAGGGCCAGATCGAAGGCTGGCGCGGGCTGGCCCAGCGCGGCGCTGGCAGCCACGTGCACCAGCGGGCCGGCGATCAGCATCGGCGCCAGTCCGACGGCGATGCACACGACCACCAGCAGCAGCACCGGCGCCTTCATGCCCCAGGAAGGCTCATGCGGGTGGGCGATGGGCAGGTCTTTCGGCGGGCCATTGAAGAACACGTCGTGCACGAGGCGCAGCGAATAGGCCATCGAGAACAAGCCGCCCAGCGTGGCCAGCACCGGCATCAGCCAGCCCAGGCTGCCCCAGATGGCACCGCCGCGCAGCGCTTCGTCGAGCATCATTTCCTTGCTGATGAAGCCGTTGAAAGGAGGGACGCCGGCCATCGCTGCCGCTGCGATGAGCGCCAGGGTGCCGACGATGGGCAGCAGGCCGAGCAGACCCCCAAGCTTGCGCATGTCGCGCGTGCCGGTCTCGTGGTCGACGATGCCTGCGCTCATGAACAGCGCTGCCTTGAAGGCCGCGTGGTTCAGGATGTGGAACACCGCCACCACCGTGGACATCGGGCTGGACAGCCCGATCAGGAAGGTGATGAGCCCCAGATGGCTGATGGTGCTGTAGGCCAGCAAGCCCTTCAGGTCGTGCTTGAAGATGGCCACGAAAGCCGCGAACACCATCGTCAGCAGCCCGACGGTGGCCACGATGCCTTCGAACAGGTCGGTGCCACCCAGCACCGGGTACAAGCGCAGCATCAGGAACAGGCCGGCCTTCACCATCGTGGCCGAATGCAGGTAGGCCGACACGGGCGTGGGCGCCGCCATGGCTTCGGGCAGCCAGAAATGAAAGGGCAGCTGCGCGCTCTTCGTGAAGCAGCCCAGCAGCACCAGGGCCAGGATCAACGGGTAGCGCGAATCGGTCTGGATCTGCGCGACCAGCCCGGGCGAGCTGAGCATCACGCTCAGGTCGTAGGTGCCTGCCACCTGCCCCAGCACGATGACACCCGCCAGCAGGGCCAGCCCACCTCCGCCGGTGACGCTGAGCGCCATGCGGGCACCGAAGCGCGCGTCGGCCCCCTTCGTCGGATGCGACCCCCAATAACCCACCAGCAGGAAGCTGCTGATGCTGGTGAGCTCCCAGAACACCACCATCAACAGCAGGTTGTCCGACAGCACGATGCCCAGCATCGCCGCCATGAACAGCATCAGCTGGCTGAAGAACTTGCCAGCCGGGTCGTCATGGTGAAGGTAGAACGCGGCGTAGACGACGATCAGCAGGCCGATGCCACTGATCAGCAACGCAAACATCCAGGCCAGCCCGTCGAGCCGGTAGTGGGCGTTCAGGCCGATGGCCGGTATCCACTCGGTCTGCGTCAGCAGGGTCTGGCCCTGGAACACCGGGCCGGCCAGCGAAAAAAGCAAACCCAGCACGGCCAGCGTGATCGCGCCTGCGATGGCTGCAGTCGCGACCCGCCTCGGACCCGTGTTCACCCTGCCGCACCACAGGCACAGCAGCGTACCTGGCACGAGGGGCAACAGGACGATCAGCGCAAGCGGGCTCATTCAGGCGGTGGGCACGGGCACGGACAGGACATCGGAACGACACGAAGCCGCGGAGTTTAGGCGAGCAGCTTTCATGAAGCTGAAGTCCGGACAGGCCCGCTGGCTACACTTTCGGGCTCAGCAGACACCCGACGCACCGCGTTCGACGCCATGACCACCACCATTCGCCACGCCGACCTGGTCGAGACCGTGGCCGCCGCACTGCAGTTCATCAGCTACTACCACCCGGCCGACTACATCAGCCACCTCGCGAGGGCTTATGAACGCGAAGCCTCGCCGGCGGCGAAGGACGCGATCGCGCAGATCCTGACCAACAGCCGCATGTGCGCCGAAGGCCACCGCCCCATCTGCCAGGACACCGGCATCGTCAACGTGTTCCTGAAGATCGGCATGGACGTGCGCTTCGAGGGCTTCCCGGTCGGCGTCGAGGACGCCGTCAATGAAGGCGTGCGCCGCGCCTACCTCGACCCCGACAACAAGCTGCGC
>JANOBX010000168.1:0-1909 GCA_031411875.1 Burkholderiales bacterium
GACGCCGCGATGACGGCGTCGATTTCGGCTTTGGAAAACTTCATGGTTGGGACCTCCTGTGGGTGCACGGCACGGCCTGTGCCGATGACCACAGGTTCCCATCGGTCGTGCGGCGATCAAGGGCATGCGCGCACGGCAACACTGGTGGCTCGAAGCGACGGCCCGCGGCCGCCGGGGCGCGCCAGCGGGACCGACTGGGTATCGCACTCCAGCCAGCACGCCGCGAGGCTTGCAGCCAGAGCCGCCCTCACTTGACGCCGATGCTTTCATTCGGTTTGTTGGGTCTGCTTCACCTGTACATCGGCTGGCGCATCGCGCCGCAGTTGCCGGCACCCGCAGCCGCAGTGCTACTGGTCATGTTGGTGCTTTCTGCCTTGTTGATACCGTGGGCGATGACCCGACGCCGGACACCGGATCGCGCGGCGGCTGATCGCTGGACCTGGGCCGGTATGTCCGCGCTGGGCCTGTTCTCGATGCTGCTGGTGCTGACCTTGCTGCGCGACATCGTGCTGTTGTTGGCCTCGCCGTTTGTGTCGACGCCACTGGCCGCGCCCACCGCCATGGCGGTGCCGCTGCTGGCCGTGCTGGGTGCGGTGCTTGGTCTCGTCAACGCCAGGCGCACGGCCCGGGTCAAGCACGTCAACGTGCCCATCACTGGCCTGCCGATGGCGCTGCACGGTTTCACCATCGCGCAGATCACGGATGTCCATGTCGGCCCCACCGTCAAGCGTCCGTACGTGCAGGCCATCGTCGATGCGGTCAACAGGCTCGGCGTGGACGCAGTGGCGGTGACGGGAGACCTGGTGGATGGCCGGGTAGCCGATCTGCATGCGGACGTGGCACCACTGGCGCAACTGCGCTCACGCCATGGCACCTTTTTCGTCACCGGCAACCATGAGTACTACAGCGGCGTGGTCGAGTGGATGGATCGCCTGCGTGCCCTGGGCCTGCGCGTGCTGCACAACGAACATGTGGTGCTGGACCACGACGGGACGGATCTGGTGATGGCTGGCGTGGCCGACTTCGGCGCCCATCACTTCGACCCGAGCCACCGCAGCGACCCGCAGGGCGCTCTGGCCGGCGCTCCCTCATCGGCGGGCCTGAAGGTGCTGCTGGCCCACCAGCCGCGCAGCGCATCGGCTGCGGCCGACGCGGGCTTCGACGTGCAGCTGTCGGGTCACACCCATGGCGGCCAGTTCTGGCCCTGGAACCTGTTCGTGCGACTGCGGCAGCCATTCACGGCGGGCCTGCACCGCCTGCGCTCGCTGTGGGTCTACACGAGCCGCGGCACCGGCTACTGGGGGCCGCCGCTGCGCCTCGGCGCACCTTCGGAAATCACCCGGCTGAGGTTCGTGGCGGCGCTTGACTAGGCTGGACCTCGTCGCCGATCTGGAATCACGCCAAGCAGCACCACGCCCGATCCGCTCGACCTGAAAAACGAGTATTCTTGGTTGTCGTTGCCACTACGAAAGGAGGTGATATGTCTAATCTCTCTTGGTCCGGGGCGGAGCCCTACGTGATGTAGTTGGTTCTGTAGCCAGACCCGCGGGCGCTCCTCACCATCGGTGGGAGCGCCCGCGTCATTTGTCGGCCTGTTGTTCGAAGCCTGTTGTCGGAAGAGTTCCAGGCTCCTGCAAGGGGCGGCTCGCGCGATTCAAGTACGTCGCGACTTCACAGCCTCGCGCTGCGCCGCAGTTGGCGGCGGCATCGCCGAATGTTGGTGCCGCTGCCTGGCGCGTCGGGCCGACTTCCATTGGAAGACGCCCCAGATCAAGAAGGCCACGAAAGTGACGCCAAACAGCCATGGAATGATGCTGTCGTTCATGGGCACACCTCTAACAACAGCGCCATCTCAGGACCGCTTGCGCGGTGTTTGCGGCGTCGTGTCCTGCACAACCTCTTGAGCGTC